>CAZXKH010000078.1:0-7851 GCA_964641385.1 uncultured Clostridia bacterium
CCCGATAAGTAATACAGACAACTGCATGCACAAGTCCCACCAGACCACCGACAAGTAGTGCACCCAGCACTCCTATCCAGGGGTTATGGGTATAATAGGTAACCATCATACCGGCAAAGGCACCCATGAGCATCATTCCCTCCAGGGCAATATTGATGATCCCCGTCCGTTCAGAGAAAATACCACCCAGAGAGGCAAAGACCAGGGGTGTGGCCATCCTGATAGCTGCAGCAAAAACAGCAGTATTAATCAAATAGGGAAGCATAGAATCCATTACAACCCCTCCTTGCGGCGCAGAAAAGGCCTGATCAGCTCATCAGCCGCTACAAAGATGATAATCAGGGCCTGAATAATTACAATCAGCTCCCTGGGAACTGCAGTCATGCGATCCATGGCAGCTCCACCGGTTCTAAGGGCCCCAAAGAGGAGGGCAGCCAGCAGCACTCCCACCGGATGGTTCTTACCCAAAAGGGCTACAGCAATACCGATAAAACCCAGCTCAGGAGAAAAACGCTGAATGAAGCGACCGTGCAGACCCAGGATCTGCTCTGCCCCGGCCAGTCCTGCCAGCCCACCACTAATGGCCATGGCCAGAACAATATTTCGTGAAACACTGATTCCACCATATTCTGCTGCCAGGGGATTAAAGCCCACAGCCCTAATCTCATATCCCAGCCTGGTCTTATAGAGCAGGAAAAAGATAAGGACCACAATCAGCAGGGCCAGAAAGAAGCCTGTAGTCAGCCTGGTGGGAGGCAGCAGACGAGATAGAGCTGCAGTTGGTGCTACCCTTTCCGTCTCTGGCGACCAGCGAGGACCCTGAAAGGGCCCAGTAACCAGATAATCAGTCAGGTAATAGGCAATAAAATTCATCATAATAGTATTGATAACCTCATGCACTCCCAGCCTGGCCTTAAGTATTCCAGGAATGGCTCCCCAGAGAGCACCGGCCAGCATTCCTGCTGCCACCGCCAGAGGAAGGTGGATGATACGCGGCAGACCGGTGAGGGCAAAACCAACCCAGGCTGAGGCAAAGGCGCCCAAATAGAGCTGACCCTCACCACCAATATTAAAGAGACCACAGCGAAAGGCAAAGGCAACAGCCATACCTGTAAAGACCAGCGGGGTGGCTCGCTGCAGGGTGCGGGCCAGGCTGTTGACACCTACCAGGGATTCCATAAAAAGCACCCTGTAGGCCGTAAGGGGATTCTCCCCGGCCAGAATAATAAATAGTGAGCCAATCAGCAGGGCCAGAACAACGGAAAAGATGGGGACCATTATATCGCGGTACTCAAACTTCTTCTGTTGTAGTTTCATTCTTCTCCCCCTTTTCTCCCCCGAGCATTAAATAGCCCAGCTTCTGTTCTGTAGCCTCTGCAGCAGGCATTAAATCAACAAACTGTCCCTCATAAATAACAGCAATCCTGTCACTTAAGGACAATATTTCATCAAGCTCCGCTGAAACCAAAAGCACCGCTGCCCCCTGGTCTCTCTGTTCAATAATCCGGCGATGGATGAACTCAATAGCACCAATATCAAGACCCCTTGTGGGCTGAGAACAGATTAAAAGACCCGGTGATTGAGAAAACTCACGGGCCACCACAATTTTTTGCTGGTTACCGCCAGATAGTTTACGGGCTTCCTGCTCAGTCCTTGGAGGCCTGATATCATACTCCTCAACCAGCTGCCGAGCATTGTTCTTGATAGCAGACTCATTTCTAATCATCAACCTTTCCACAAAGGGAGGAGCAGTGTGAAGACCCAAAATCAGGTTATCAGCAATGGAGTAATCGAGTATCAAACCACGTTTATGACGGTCCTCGGGAATATAACCAACTCCCTGTTTTTTGATCTTCAGTGGTGAGAGCCCCTCCAGATGATTATCCTTCAACAGGATTTCCCCCTGATCAGGGTTTCGAAGTCCAACAATGGTCTCCACCAGCTCCAGCTGCCCATTTCCTTCTACTCCGGCAATTCCCAGCACCTCACCCCTGTGGATCTGAAAAGAAAGGTCAGGAATCCTGATTGTTCCCTCTGGATCACTTACCCTCAATCCCTTTATTTCTAACTGTTTTGGTCCGGGTTCTGCCTCAGACTTATCTACTCTGAGCAGTACACTGCGCCCCACCATCATCTCTGCCAGCTCCTCAGGACTGGTCTCAGAGGTAACCCTGGTTCCAACCATTTGACCCCGACGCAGCACTGTTACCCGATCTGAGATACGCATTACCTCTTTGATCTTATGGGTAATAAAGATAATGCTTGTTCCCTGCTGTCGCAGGCTTTCCATCACCCGGAAGAGATCCTCAACCTCCTGAGGGGTCAGGACAGCAGAGGGCTCATCCAGAACCAGGATCTCTGCCCCCCGATAAAGGGCCTTTAAGATCTCAACTCGCTGCTGCATACCCACAGAAATATCCTGGATTAGAGCAAGGGGATTAATCTTTAAACCATACTCTGCAGAGAGTTCTCTAACACTTTTCTCCGCCTTTCTGTAATCGATAAAGGGTCCCCTGGCCGGTTCAGATCCCAGGATAATATTCTCCATAACTGTCAGGGGCTGAACCAGCATAAAATGCTGAAATACCATTCCAATACCCCTGGCAATAGCCTGGCTGGGTTCAGTGATCTCCACCAGCTGACCCCTGATCCTGATCTGACCCTGATCCGCCTGATATAGGCCATAAAGAATGTTCATCAAAGTAGATTTACCTGAACCATTCTCGCCCACCAGGGCATGTATCTCACCCTTATTTATCTCCAGCGAAATATTATCATTGGCCAGTACACCGGGGAAGTTTTTCGTTATCCCCTTCATTTCCAGTATCTTCATATAAAAGACCCCCAGAGAATGATGAAAAAGGAGGGGAGCATACCCCCTCCCTTTAATTGCTGCTTATCTTTTAATGTCAAGACTTACAGTGTAGGATCGGTAACCAGAATTTCACCCTCGATAATCTTAGCCTTAACATCCTCAAGGGTTTCAAAGACTTCAGCAGGAACAAGATCTCTGGTATAGGTAAAGTCTGAGGTGGCAACCCCTTCATCCACTACACCAAAACTGAGTATCCCACTCTCCACCTGGTCATAGAAGAGATCCTGGACTATGTTATAAGCGGCAACATCTACCCGCTTCAACATACTGGTCAGTACATAACCGGGAGCCAGATGGTCCTGATCCTCATCAACCCCAATGGCAAAGAATGCATTCTCTTCAGCAGCCTCAATAACTCCCACCCCGGTACCACCAGAGGCATGATAAATAATATCTGCATCACGTTCAAACTGACTGAGAGCCAGCTCCTTACCCTTACCCGGATCACCAAAGTCCCCTGCATAGGAGACCAGGACTGTAGCTTGGGGATTGACATACTCTACGCCCTCTTCAAAGCCCACCTGGAACTTTTCAATTAATGGCACCTGCATGCCACCCACAAAACCAACCACATTGGTTTCAGTCATCATGCCTGCTACTACTCCCACCAGAAAGGAACCCTCATGCTCCTTAAAGGTAAGTGACGATACGTTGGGAAGATCCACAATCCCATCCACAATAGCGAAGTTTGTCCCTGGATAATCCTGGGCAACCTCCATCATTGCACTCTCCTGCAAAAAACCGACAGCAATAATCAGGTCATAACCTGCCTCAGCAAAGGAGCGCTGGTGTTCCTCCATCTCAGCAATTTCTCCAGGTTCAACATAATCAAAGGAGATACCGTACTCCTCCTCTGCCTCTTCAAGACCACGGAAGGTAGCATCATTGAATGATTCATCTCCCAGTCCACCAACAGAAAAGATTACTCCCACCTTCAGCTCCTCACCAGCATAACAGGTTGAAAGGCCAGCAGTAAACACCAGCAACAGGAATGAAATAATAAGAGTAAGACCAGCCAGCTTTTTCATTTTGCAATCCCTCCAGTTATAGTATCAACCAATATATCCATTTCTTGACCCGAGGTCTAAATCCTGCTTGAAAAATGAATTTATTTCACAAATAATGTCAACAAGACTCTGTTGACAGTCTCTTTAACCTTGCACAGAATATTCTTCTTGAGAATATTATTACCAGCAGTGTTCAAAGACCTGATCACCTAAGTTTAATCATAAAAAAAATCAGGACAATTCATCGCCTGCCAGCAAAGACAGCTGGCAAGGGGACTTATTGTCAAAAAGAAGATTATAATTAATGTACAAAAAAAAAGAGACCGCCATTTTAGGCAGTCTCCTCCTTTTTACTTTCCAGGCCCATCAGCTGGGGCTGCTGATCATCCTCAATGACAGCCTCAGTGATCACACACTTTTCTATTCCCTCACTGGAGGGTATCTCGTACATGATATCCAGGATAGCCTTCTCAAGAATTGAACGCAGACCACGGGCCCCTGTATTGCGGTCCATACTCTTTTTGGCAATACTCCGTAAAGCAGCATCAGTAAACTCCAGCTCAACGTTATCCAGCTGAAAGAACTTCTGGTACTGCTTGATCAGGGCATTGCGTGGTTCCACCAGAATACGCATCAGGGCCTCTTCATCCAGCTCATCGATACTAACGATAATAGGAAGTCGGCCCACGAACTCTGGAATCAGGCCGTAACGAAGCAGATCTTCAGGCAGAATATGCTTCAGTATCTCTCCCACATTACGTTTATCAGGTGATTGAATATCGGCTCCAAAACCCATAACCTTATTGCCGATCCTGGACTTAATAATCTTTTCAATCCCATCAAAGGCTCCACCGCAGATAAAGAGAATGTTGGTGGTATCCAGCTGAATAAACTCCTGATGGGGATGCTTTCTGCCTCCCTGAGGAGGAACACTGGCTACCGTTCCCTCCAGTATTTTAAGCAGTGCCTGCTGGACTCCCTCACCGGATACATCCCTGGTGATGGAAGGATTCTCTGATTTACGTGCAATCTTGTCAATTTCATCAATATAAATAATTCCTCGTTCAGCCTTTTCCACATCGTAGTCTGCTGACTGAATCAGCTTTAGAAGAATGTTTTCCACATCTTCTCCCACATATCCAGCCTCAGTTAAGGAAGTGGCATCAGTGATGGCAAAGGGAACATCAAGAATTCTGGCCAGTGTCTGAGCCAGAAGGGTCTTACCACAGCCTGTGGGACCCACCATGATAATATTGCTCTTTTGCAGCTCAACTTCATCCACCTTCATGCCCGAGTTAACTCGCTTGTAGTGGTTATAGACTGCCACCGAAAGGGATTTTTTAGCTTCATCCTGTCCCACAACGTACTGATCCAGGATTTCCTTAATCTCCATAGGACGAGGTACATTCTCCAGACCCAGGTCAAAATCCTCACTGAATTCCTCTTCAATAATCTCATTACAAAGTTCAATACACTCATCACAGATATATACTCCCGGGCCAGCCACCAGCTTTTTTACCTGGTCCTGGACCTTACCGCAAAAGGAGCATTTTAGCTGCCCTTTTTCATCACCAAACTTGAACATAGTATCACCTCTTCAGTTAATGACCTTCCTCCCTTTCTTCCTGCCTGGTAATAACTTCATCGATAATACCGTATTCTTTTGCCTCCCCGGCAGACATGAAGAAGTCCTTCTCCATATCCTGGGCGATCTTTTCGATTGGTTGGCCGGTATGTTTGCTGAATATTTCATTCTGTATCTTTCTAATCTCCATTAGTTCTTTAATCTGCAGCTCTGCATCAGTGGCCTTGCCCTGTGCACCACCTGCCGGTTGATGAATCATAATCCGTGAATAGGGAAGGGCAAAACGCTTCTTCTTGGCTCCAGATGAGAGCAACAGTGCTCCTGCACTGGCCCCTAACCCCATACAGATGGTCTGAACATCAGGTTTAATGTACTGCATGGTATCGTAGATAGCCAGAGATGAAGTGGCAGAACCACCTGGACTGTTGATATATAAATAGATATCCTTGTCTGGATCCTCAGCCTCTAGAAAAAGGAGCTGAGCAATTACCACATTGGCCAGAGTATCTTCTATGGCCCGGCCAATAAAAATAATGCGATCCTTAAGAAGACGAGAGTAAATATCATAGGAACGTTCTCCCCTGTTGGTCTGTTCAACTACCATGGGAACTAAATTCATCTTCATCATCCTCCCTCTTTAACTATACCCCAAGCATTATATTTTTAAACACTATCCTTTTCATCTTCTGCTTCCATCCTGTCCTGATCATCCAGGGATGAGACCATTACTGGAGGGTTGTGTTGCATGAGAAAATCTTCAACCTTCTCAGAGAGAGTGGCATCTTTAATAATGGATAGTCGTCCCTCTTCTATCAGCATCTTTTTTAGCTCCTTTGGATCCTGATCCTGTTGCTCTGCCAGCTCTAATATTCTTTGGTTTACTTCTTCGTCATCGACTGTTATTCCTTCTTTTTTTGCCACCGCATCATAGATCAGGCTGAGCTTAATATTATTGATGGCCATTTGCCTGCAGAATTTAACAAAATCACCAATCTCCCCTTTTTTCATTTGATACATTTCTGAGACATCATCCTCAAAACCAAGCTGTCCTTTAAGCCTTTCCATCACACTCTTGGTTTCGTTCTCAATTAACCTCTCGGGAAGATCAACCTCTGACTGTTCAAAGAGCTCTGCCATCAAGTTTTCTTTGAACTGCTGATCATTATTCATTTCGTGTCGCTTTATAGTGCTCTCTCTAATCTTATCCTTTAATTCTTCCAGATCATCAGCCCTGTAATCTGTCACCTGACTGGCAAAATCATCATCAAGGGAGGGCAGACTTTCCTCCTTGATCTCTTTGACAACAACCTTGGCACTAATACCCTTTCCTCTTAGCCCCTCATCCGAGTAATCCTCAGGGTAGCTTGCTTCTATCTCTGCCTCTTCTTCTCTCTTTAACCCTACCAGCTGGGATTCAATTGATGATAATAGCTGACCGGAGCCAACTGTCAGTCCATAATTATCAATTATGTTGGGCTCCTCTTCTCCCTCAATCTCAGCATAATAATCAATAATAATAAAATCATTCTCCTCAACTATCTCACGCTCAGAATTAACAAGTTTTGAATGCTCCTGCTGGAGTCTTTCCAGCTCACTATCTACAATTCCCTCTACATCCCCAACTTCCTCCTTCTTAATCCCTAAATCCTTATACTTGCCCAGTTCTACCTCTGGCATAACTTCGATTTTAAGATTAAAAGTAGCCGGCTGTCCTGATTGCAGTTCATAGTCTGCCAGCTCTGGCATGGAAATGGCTCTATTCTCAAGGGCCTTCAGAACATTAGGAACTATTTCTTTCATTAAGATCTCCACAGCATCTTTATGGAGGATATCCTTTCCATAATGTGACTCAAGTAATGGTCTGGGGACCTTCCCCTTCCTAAAACCAGGAAGTTGAACATCATTAGCCACTTCCTTATAGGCCCGGTCAAGTGCCTGATCAACTTTTTCTGCCTCTACTTCAACTTCTAGACCCAGCTTGTTTTCCACCAATTCTTGCTCCTGAATTTTCATAAAAGATAAATATCCTCCTTAAAAAAACTTATTCGATAAAATACCCGATCAAAAACTATAATAATACAAGACCCCGGTGGACACAAGAGGTCGCTTCCGAGGTTTTTGTTTGACTGGAGCTTATAAGTAGGGAGCGGCTCCACAACTTTTGATAAGTATCTGCTCTTCCACTGAGTGTCATCCACTCCAGAACCGCAGCTATACAGTTATCGTAAAATAGATGGTGCGAAAGGGGGGATTCGAACCCCCACGGGATTTCTCCCACTAGACCCTGAACCTAGCGCGTCTGCCAGTTCCGCCACTTTCGCACTTAAAATGGTGAGCCATGGAGGAGTCGAACCTCCGACCTACGGATTAAAAGTCCGTTGCTC
>CAZXKH010000079.1:0-7827 GCA_964641385.1 uncultured Clostridia bacterium
CTTAACAGGCCAATAAGAGGGCCCTTTTGGGTGAAGAGAGTAACCTCAGTCTTCCAGAATCCATCCCCTTCTTTTTGGGGAAGGCCTGCTTCCACCTGCCAGCTCCCCAGCAGGGGTAGCTGGCGGTAATGAAGCTCCAGCAGGGGGATGATAAGCTCCTGCTTCTTATTGTTTAATGCTGTTTGATGATAGCTTAAGCCCGTGGTCTGGCGCCAGTTCTGGTTCCACCAGTATTTATGTTCAAGAGTAATGCTTTCTCCCTGATTAAGATAGCCTTCACCGGCTATAAAGCCCCTTTTCTGCTTGAAGCTGGCCAGTGAGAGTTCAATCATTCCTGCTCCCAGTGGTGTGCTGCCAGCCAGCTGGTAGCGGTAATAATCTCCCGGGGACAGGCTTAAAACCAGTTTTTCACCATAGCCCAGGGGGCTGTAAAAGCCCTGGATTACCTGTCTGTTAAAGAGTAGAGTAAGGGAGTTCATGATTACATATTCAGCCGGATCCCGATAGAGGAGTTCAGCCTCGCCCACCCGGACTACCACCTGACACTCTTCTTTTGTAAGGGGTTTGACTATTACCCTCATTGGCGTATAGGCCAGGCTTTCCAGCTCCTGCAGGCGGTTAATGGTCCATCTTTCATAATGCTTTTGCCAGTGGTCTCCGATGGTAAAGGGGAGCTGTTTTTCAATTACTGCCTTCTCGGTTCTGGTAGGACCAAGGATCAGGATTTCTGTAATCTCCAGTCCCTCTTCGGCCAGTAGGCTGCCAGGAGGAGCTGTAAAGAGGATGATCACAAGGAAGATGACGGGAAATAACAACTTATTATTCATTGTTTTTTAACTCCTCCTTCTTCGGTCAGGGCCAGGGGTTCTTCCAGTCCGATGCGGGCCCAGTGATGCTGCATTGGTTCTCCGAAGTAATCTTCAATCTCAAGCTCCAGGATTCTCCTATAACACTCCAGGGCTTCTTCTCTCTCTCCTAAATGGTCACTGAGCAAACCACAGAGAAAGAGGCCCTGCAAAAGATAATAGGGTTCAGCATGTTCCTGAAGGCCGGTAAACTGCCGCAGGTATTCTAATCCCTTACTGTATTCTCCAAGTCTTAGATGGCCTCTGGCGGTATATAATAGGGGCAGTTCTGATTTCGGTTTCTGATCAAGTACCGGCTGAAGAAGATCAATGACCTGTTGATGGTCCCTGTGCTCTCTTATCTTCATCTCTGCCTCTCTCACCTTAAACCAGTGCTCAAGGTATTCATCCCTTTCTGTGGGAGGCAGCAGGCCTATGGGTTCTACCGGTTGCCCCCTCTCCCATATCTTTCGGGCGTTAAAACCTATAAAGCTGCCATCAGGAGAGTTGCTGTCACCCCTGGTGCTGACCCAGATCTCTCCTCTCTGGGGGGCAAAGACCATACTGGCAATGGTTGCAAGATCGTTTATACCACTGACAAAACCCCTGCCGGCAGTGCTCTCCGGATGAAACCTGTCCCGCATAATATCTCTGGCCTCCTGGATACCCATCTCTCCCCAAAGCTGGTCTCCAAGCCGGGCAAACCTATTATCCCTGAGGGTTGAAGCATGCCAGCCTGTATCCTGAAACTGCTGCAGATGGGGATCCCGGTACATATTGGAGGCATAGATGAAATCTTCTTTCTCTCTGATCTGGATTCTGCTGGCGGTTACCTCTGCCACCACCGCCTTATTGGCTTCAGCATCGGCGATCATCAGGTTCAAACCGACGGTCCGGGGGGTCTCTTTGATGATCTCGATAACCTCTTCTAGACTGCCTCCGTACTGCAGGGCCTGACGAATCATGATCATATAGGGCAGGCCATCAATGGTAACTTCTTCACTTCGGGCCGGGGAATAATTGGAGGTAATTACTATTCCCTGGCTGTTCATCCCACTCATGGTTCCCACAAAGGAGGGATAGTTATGGACTGCGAAGGGGTAACCCTCTTCAGGCTGGTAGAAGGCCAGGTACTGATAATCTGCCAAAGGCAGCATACCCAGGTGGTCAAGGTTGCGGCCCAGATAGAGCTCTCCATCCCTGCTGGCCTCTCCCCAGGCGGCAAAGGCTGAACAGCCTGGTCCTGCCAGCTCCAGGTCCTGATAGGAGTTGGACATTATTATCTCATGGTAGTTGCTCTCCTCTCCCCTGGAGGCACCGATGATAAAGCCCTCCATTTCCTGCAGGTACTCATCGGGGATGTGGCGTTTAAAGGCAGGAATAAACTTAAAACGGGCATAGAGGTCTTTAAAAAACCATGCTATCCTCTCTCCCAGCTCCCGGGCCTGACTGGCGGGATCGAGCAGCTGCATGGCCTCCTGCATGCTCTCAGGGTCATCCACCACCAGCAGGCCATGCTGGATCCCTATCTCCTGTGGGCTACCCTTAAAATAGGCCACCCTTAGTCCTTCCTTTTCCATTAACCAGCCCTCACCTGCACGAAGAAGGTCCTCTTCTTCAACTATCTCCGGCAGTTGTGCACTGATTGCAGCTGAAGAAAGGAGTGCAGTCATAAATAAAAGCGTTAAAAGTATAACAGACCTCTTCTGGAGCACCATAATCATAGTAATACCGCAGGAAGCCTCCTCCGTGAAAGGGGTGGGTAAAAATGCGGTTAAACCGCATACCCATATCCCTCTGCATACTGTAATAGCCTGCAGTAACGGTACGAGCTTCCCTTTCCGGTTCCCTCCCTTGTTTTGATATTAAAACTTCCAATTTTACGCACAGCTACCCCTCCCAAGTAAGTACCAGCTTTTTTACTCTGGTTACTACAGCTTTAACAATGTCCTTAGTTTGAAAGCCTTTATCTCTTTATTCTTTTAAGACTTCGGTTTAGTGCCTGGGAAACCCATTTGTCCACTAGAAAAATCTCTCTTCTACCATAACTAGTAGCTTTGATCGTTAAAGGGATGCTGTTTTAGAAGGCAGCCCTGGCTTCCTTTGTTGAGCAAAATTCGTGCTTAAAGCAGGATGCACAGGATCTGACTTTTTTTGTTTTTATCCAGCACAAAAACCTGGTTTTACAAAATAAATATCTTATTTTTCAATGGTAATGTGGAGCCTCGCCAGTTTTAGCCTGTGGTTTTTAAATGTAATACAGTTCACTACAGGCAGCACACCAGCACAGTTCACTACAGGCCTTGTTCATAAAAGGGGGATAGCTGACCCTTTCTATGTTTGGTCTTCCTTAAAAAATAATTTCTTTACAGATTTAATGAATCCTTCATTGTCTGTAGAAAAACTTCTTACAAATCAATGCCATGATCTTTATAGCAGCATAAATCTATTTTTTTGTTTATATAAATATTTCTGCTTTACAGAACTTTCTCAATGAGTTATAATTAATAGTGAAAAGATAATAATGTTAACAGTGGGGGTGCTGGCAGAGGCCGGCTGAGACAGGGGATTTATCCTGAACTCCTTAAACCTGAGATGGGTAATGCCAGCGGAGGAAACTGTTTGAAGGCTGACCACATCCCTCAGGGTGTGGTTATCTGTATTTTAGGGGGGAATAAAATGAAGCATGAAGAGCTGGATGTTTTCTGGCAGGAAAGGAAGGGGGAAGTGCCTCGTGCCCTGACCATTGCCGGTTCTGATAGTGGTGGTGGAGCAGGGATCCAGGCTGACCTGAAGGTCTTTACAGCTCTGGGTGTCTATGGAATGAGTGCCCTGACGGCCATTACTGCTCAGAATACTCAGGGGGTAAGACGGATTGATACTCTGCCACCGGCGGCCGTTACCTCGCAGCTGGAGGCCTGCCTGGATGATATTGGAGCAGATGCTGCCAAGACAGGGATGCTTTCCAGTCCCTCTATCGTGGGGGCAGTGGCTGATACCTGTCGTCGCTATGGGCTTAAGCAGCTGGTTGTTGATCCGGTGATGGTGGCTAAGAGCGGTGATTATCTGCTGGAGAGGGAGGCCAGGGAAACTCTTAGGGAGCAGCTGCTTCCACTGGCCATGGTTGTTACACCCAACCTGCATGAGGCTGCAGTGCTGGCTGAGATGGAGGTGACCTGTCTTTCAGAGATGAAGGAGGCTGCCCGCAGGATACATGCTGCCGGTCCCAAAATTGTTGTGGTTAAGGGTGGGCATCTGCAGGATCAACCCCTTGATCTGGTTTACGATGGTTCTGAGTTTAGGCAGCTTAAGGGCAGAAGAATAGAGACTGAGAATAACCATGGGACAGGCTGTAGTTTTTCTGCTGCCATTACCTCAGGCCTGGCCCTGGGGCTAAAGCCTCTTCTCGCCATCAGGGCTGCCAAAAGACTATTAACCTGGGGCCTTAAGGAGAGCCTGGATCTGGGATCAGGCCATGGACCAACCAACCATTTCTATTATCTTTTAAGGGAGTGAATAGATAAAAATGAAGGATAAAGCTTTTGCTTTGCTGACCAAGGTTCGGGAGCAGACACCAATGGTTCACCATATTACCAACCTGGTGGTTACCAACTTTACGGCCAATACCACCCTGGCCATGGGAGGGTCACCGGTCATGGCTTATGCGGCCGAAGAGGTGGAAGAGATGGCAGCTGTGGCCGGGGCTCTGGTCTTGAATATTGGGACCCTGACCCCTGAACTGATCGAGGCCATGGTGCTGGCCGGTCAGGCGGCCAACAGGGCTTCTGTGCCGGTGGTTCTGGACCCGGTGGGAAATGGGGCCACAAGACTGCGGACAGAGAGCACCCGAAGGCTGCTGGAGGAGGTAGAGGTTGATATCCTGCGGGGCAATCTGTCAGAGGTGGCTGGAGTTGCCGGTAAAGAGGTGGCCATCCGCGGGGTTGATTCCACGGCTGAAGGAGTTAATGGAGGGAAGATTGCCTTAGATTTGGCAGCTGAGCTGGGCTGTACGGTGGCCATTACCGGTGTCAGTGACTTTGTAAGTGATGGCAGCCGGGTGTTTAAGGTCGATAACGGTCATTCTTTACTGACCTACATTACCGGCAGTGGCTGTGGTGCCACCGGTGCTGTGGCTCTCTTTGCTGCTGTAGATGAGGATAGGGACTATGCTCTGGCTGCTGCCTCGGCCCTGGCATGTTATGGTCTGGCGGGAGAGATGGCAGCCAAAGGGGCTGAGGGCCCTGGTAGTTTTTCTGCTCAGTTCATGGATCGACTTTACCTTCTGGATGAAAAAGACCTGAAGCAGGGAATTAAGATCAGCCTGGAGGGAGAGAGTGGTGAATAAGAAGGATCTGAAAGAGGCTCTGCGCTTCTATCTGGTCACCGATCGCACTCAGTCCCGGGGTCGTAGTGAAGAGGAGATTGTTCTGCAGGCAGAGGCGGGAGGGATTACTGCTCTTCAACTAAGAGGTAAGGAGCTGGAGGCTCGAGAACAGTACCATACTGGATTGCGCCTGCGCCGTCTGGCTAAAAGATTGGGACTCCTCTTTATCGTTAACGACCGGGTTGATATTGCTCTGGCGGTGGAGGCCGATGGGGTTCATCTGGGTCAGCAGGATCTGCCGGCTTCTGCTGTCATGAAGATGGCTTCCAATCTAATCCTGGGGGTTACTGTAGAGGAGGTCTCCCAGATTAAAGAGGCTGAGGCTGCCGGCGCTGATTACCTGGGTACCAGGGCCGTCTTTCCCACCGGAACCAAGAGCTATCCGGGAGAGACCCTGGGGCTTGCAGGCTTAAAGAAAATATGTGAAAACACTAACCTGCCGGTGGTGGCCATTGGTGGTATGGGCCAGGATAATGCCGTAGAGGTTTTACAGACTGGTGCAGCAGGTATTGCTGTTGTTTCAGGAATTGTGGCTGCCGATGATCCCGAAATGGCAGCCAGAGAGATTAACAAGAGGATAAAGGAGGCCTTTTCAGATGCCTGAAAACAGGGAGTATCAGCTGATTGAGGCCCTTGCCTCACAGCTGAGTAAAGGGGATTCTGCCTCAGTCTATCGTTCCATCGGTGATGATACAGCAGTGGTTAGACCTCCCCGGGGTAAGATGCTTCTCACCTGTGATATGCTGGTGGAGGGAGTCCATTTTCGACTGGATTTCAGCACTCCCTTCCAGCTGGGCTGGAAGGCTCTGGCTGTTAATCTCAGTGATCTGGCGGCCATGGGGGGAGAGCCTCTCTATGCCCTTATCTCTCTAGGTCTGGCAGCAGAGGAGCTGGATAGTGAATTCTACCATCAGCTATATCGAGGACTGAATGAACTGGCTGAGCTCTCTTCCCTGCAGGTGGTGGGTGGGGATACAGTCCATACCTCGGGACCACTGGTAATTGATCTCTCTCTGGTGGGTTGCTGCAGCAACCATCGGCCTGTCTTACGGACAGGGGCTCGTCCGGGACAGGTCCTGGCAGTGACCGGGAAGCTGGGGGCCTCGGCTGCAGGTTTGCAGTGGCTGCTGGAAAACCATGATCAAGAAGCCAGCTCAGTGGTTGAGGAGGCCATCGATATCCACCTCCAGCCCTCTCCCCGGCTAGAAGAGGGAGCCCTGGCAGCTACCTGCATGGAAGAGGGAGCCATGATCGATTTAAGTGATGGGCTGGCAGGGGATCTGGGACACATCTGCCGGGAATCCGGTGTTTCCGCCCTGCTGGAGGAGGATAAAATACCCCTGGCTCAATCAACAATCGAAGTTGCTGAAGCTCTGGATCGCAATCCCTTAGAGTGGGCTCTGCATGGAGGAGAGGATTATGAGCTGTTAATGGCAGTAGAGCCCAAAGACATTGGAAAAATAAAGCGGGGGATAGAAGCACTGGGTACTCCTTTAACAGTTATTGGTGAAATCAGTAAAGGAGAGGGGGAGGTTATACTTCATAGAAGTGGAGGTAGTTTACAGTTGCAGCGAGGCGGATATACTCACCTTTAAATTTTTATGCAATAACTAATATAATGGATAGTCTATGAAAATTTTGGTTAAATTAGTTGATTAAATATCAGAAATTTGTTATAATAATATATAATTAAATACTAGAGGGGGTATTTTTATGTTCAAAAAGTCTGTCTTGTTGGCCATGTTAGTAGCACTCATCTTTCTTGTTTCTTCTCCCGTAATGGCAACTCAGTTTATCTCCATTGCCACTGGAGGAACAGGTGGAGTTTATTATCCAATGGGCGGAGGTATGGCAGACCTGATCAACCAGCACGTGCCCAACGTTAATGCCACAGGAGAGGTTACAGGGGCTTCCGTCGAGAATGTCAGGCTGCTGCAGAACATGGAGAATGAGCTTGGTCTGGTACAGAATGACATTACCTTCTATGCCAAGACAGGAACTGAAATGTTTGAGGGAGATAGCCTGGAAGATCTTCGTGGTGTGGCTCTCCTTTACCCTGAGATTATTCAGATTGTGACCCTGGAGAGGACAGGCGTTGAATCAGTATACGACTTTGAAGGAAAGAGGATTGCAGTCGGTGCTCCCGGAAGTGGGACAGAGGCCAATGCTCGCCAGATAATTCAGGCCCATGGACTCTCCTATGACGATATGACTGTTGATTTCCTATCCTTTGCCGAAGCAGTGGATCAGCTTCGCGACGGTCATGTTGATGTTGCCTTCTTGACTGCTGGAATTCCCACTGCTGCCGTGATGGACCTTGCTGCCACACATGATGTTAAAATCCTGGAAGTTGAAGATGATGTGGCTCTTGATCTGCAGGATGATTATCCCTTCTATACCTCGGTAGTTATCCCTGGTGGAACATATTCCGGTATCGATCATGATGTGGAAACAGTTACTGTTCTGGCCATGATGGTTACCAATGCCAATCTGGATGAAGACCTTGTTTACAATATGACCAGTGCCATCTTTGATAACCTGGACCGTCTGGCAGAAATACATGTCAGGGGTGAAGATGTCTGCAGGGATACCGCTCTA
>CAZXKH010000080.1:0-3787 GCA_964641385.1 uncultured Clostridia bacterium
AAGACATAGATGATAATTATATAACAATTCCAGGTAAAAATTATAAACAGATAAGTTATAAATATCTTGAATTCATCAGCCACAATAACAATTGGCAATTCATCCACCAGCAAACATAGTTTGCAAGTGGACTTCTTGCTAATAATAGGTTAAATGTAGTTATCAATATTTTGGAGGATATTCTTTTTGGAATTCCACCGGCTATCCTGATTGTGATCGTTTGTGGTATAATATTTTACAAGACAAGACAGTTCACGGCAACCCTGCTCTCTCTGGTGGGCCTCTATCTAATCTATACCATGCACCTCTGGGAATCCTTTCTTGAAACCCTGGCCCTGATGTCAATTGCAATCTTCTTCTCACTGCTGATTGCCATCCCACTGGGAATTATAATGGCCAAGGTGGAGCTGATGAATAACATCATTACACCACTGTTAAACTTTATGCAGACCATGCACCCCTTTGTCTATTTAATACCGGTGGTCTTCATTTTCGGACTGGGAAAGGTCCCGGGAATTATCTGTACCATGATCTTTGCCATTCCACCACCAACCAGGCTGGTCAACCTTGGTATCAGGCAGGTTGACAAAGAGTATGTGGAGGCCGGTCTGGCCTTTGGCGCAACCCCTATCCAGCTTTTGTTAAAAGTTGAAATCCCACTGGCCATGCCCTCCATCATTGCCGGCATCAATCAGTGTATCATGATTTCCCTATCCATGGTTATTATTGCGGCCATGATTGCTGCCGGCGGACTGGGTGAGGATATTGTCAGGGCCATCTCCAGACTGACTGTGGGAACTGGAATTGAGGCCGGACTGGCAGTGGTAATTTTGGGCATGATCCTGGATAGGATTACCACCAGCACTAAGAGAACAGGTAACAGGAGTTAACTTTAGAGAAGAAAAAAATATGGGAGGAGAAAAGTATGTTTCAGGAAAGAAGGATCCCCTTTTTGGAGATTGTAAGTGAAGAAGAACTGCATGAGCTGCATGCCTCTGCCCTGGAGCTTCTGGAGCGAACCGGAATCAATGTCTATCACCAGCAGGCACTTCAGCTGCTGGATGAAGCAGGAGCCAGGGTAGAGGGTAAAAGAGTTCGTATCCCACCTCAGCTGGTAAAATGGGCCCTAAATTCTGTTCCAGAACGGGCGGTACTCTCCAGCAGAATGGGAGAGAGAAGGATGTTTCTTGAACGGGGCCGCACCTATTTTGGTACCGGATCGGATTTAAAGCATACCATCGATCTTTACACCGGAGAAAAAAGGCTCTCCCTGCTTGATGATGTCAAGAATGCAGCCCTGCTCTGTAATGAACTGGATAATATTGACTTCATCATGTCCTACGGGCTGGCATCAGATGTAAAGGCCACCAGCAGTGAACTGCATCAATTTTATACCATGGCAAAATACAACCATACCAAACCAATGATCCTGACCTCCTTTGAGATCGACATTGAAACCTTAAAGAAACTGTACCGTATTGCCTGCCTGGTCAGAGGTGGGGAAGAAGAGCTGCAGGCCAACCCCTTTATTATCCTCTACGGCCAGTTCGTCTCTCCCTTCCAGCATAATGTTGAAGGCCTTGATCGACTTCTCTTCTGTGCCGAAAAGAGGATACCCATCATCTATGTTCCCACCGTGATGGCCGGTGCCAGTGGGCCGGTAACCATGGCCGGCAGTCTGGCCCTGGCCAATGCAGAAACCCTGGCCGGCCTGGTTATCTCACAGCTTAAAGCAGAGGGCAGCCCCTTTATCTACGGTGGCTGTGTAATGCCCTTTGACATGAAGGAGGCCGTCAGGCCCTACGGCTCACCGGACTGGTCCATGGGTGATGCTGTTTTGACTCAGCTTTCACGATATTATGGTCTGCCAGTCTTTGCAACCGGTGGTTGCAGTGATTCTGCCTTTGTTGATGGACAGGCAGCCATGGAGGGTTGCTTCTCAGCCCTGATGGGAGCTCTCTGTGGAGCCAATCTGGTCCATGACGTGGGATACCTGGAGCAGGGATTGACAGGCAGCTTAGAATATATTGTAATGATGAATGAAGCCATAGGGATGAGCAAGAGAGTGCTGAAAGGCTTTAAGGTAGATAAAGAAAGCCTGGCCCTGGACTTAATTGACAGGATTGGACCCGGTGGCCATTTTACCGGTGAAGAGCATACCTACAGGCACTTTAAGAATGTTACCTGGTATCCGGAGGTAATAGAAAGAAGGGGTGGCAGTGAACCCATGGAGGAACGGGCCAGAAAAAGGGCCAGAGAGATCCTGAAAGAGGCTGAGCCCCAACCTGTTCCAGAGGAGATAGACAGAGAAGTTCAGGGAATTTTAAAGAGTGTTGAGACCGAATAATTATCAACGGAGTGGATAAAGGATGTCAGATAAGTATAGCTTTATCGATGAAGAACTTAAGGCACTGAAAAAAAAGGGCCTCTATAAGGAGATTCCCGTCCTGGAAGGTCCTCAGGGAGCCAGGGTAAAAATTATGGGAAGAAAGGTCCTTAACTTTTGCTCCAATAACTACCTGGGCCTGGCAGCAGACAGCAGGTTAAAAGAGGCCGCCAGGGAAGCTATAGAGAATTATGGAGTGGGGCCGGGTGCAGTTCGAACCATTGCCGGAACTATGGAACTGCACCAAAGACTGGAGAGAGAACTGGCCGCATTTAAGGGTGTGGAGGCCACCCTTGTCCTCCAGTCCGGTTTTAATGCCAATCTGGCTGCCATTCCTGCCCTGGTGGGTAAGGGAGATACCATCATCAGTGATCAGTTAAACCATGCCAGTATTATTGATGGGGCCCGCCTGAGCCGGGCCCGGATCGAAGTTTATCCCCATAACGAGATGCAAGGTTTAGAGAAGGTGTTAAAAAAGGACCTTCCCGGCAGAAGGCTGATCGTTACCGATGGTGTTTTCAGCATGGATGGAGACCTTGCTCCCCTGCCGGAGATAGTTGAACTGGCAGAAAAGTATGGAGCTCTGACCCTTGTTGATGATGCCCATGGAGAAGGGGTGCTGGGAGATCAGGGTCAGGGAATAGTGGATCACTTCAACCTGCATGGAAGGGTTGACCTGGAGATCGGTACCTTCTCCAAGGCCCTGGGGGT
This sequence comes from uncultured Clostridia bacterium, assembly GCA_964641385.1. Lineage (GTDB taxonomy): Bacteria > Bacillota > Halanaerobiia > CAZXKH01 > CAZXKH01 > CAZXKH01. The sequence continues at coordinate 3,098 of CAZXKH010000080.1, forward strand.
CATGGGTGGTTCCATAGCCGGCAGCAATAAAATGATTGAATACCTTAAACAGGTAGCCCGTCCCTTTACCTTCAGTTCAGCCCTTACTGTTGCAGATACCGCAGCCACCCTGGCAGCTGTACATCTCCTGCAGCAGGATGATACCCCTGTCAAAAAGCTGTGGAATAATACAAGATACTTCAAAGAAGGTATTGAAGCCCTTGGTTTTGATACCGGGATAAGTGAAACACCAATCACCCCGGTAATGATGGGAGAGGCCAGGCTGGCATCGGAGTTCAGTCAAAGGCTGATGGCTGAGGGTGTCTTTGCCGGGGCCATTGGTTTTCCCCTGGTCCCCAGAAACAAGGCCCGCATCAGAGTCATGATCTCGGCCATCCACCAGCAGGAGGATCTTGATCAGACTCTCAGCGCCTTTGCAAGAGTGGGTAAAAAACTACAATTAATTGATTAGGGTTTAATCCCTGCAGAACAAATATTTAAACAGGAGGTTTAATAATGGCTAAAAATAGATTATCTTTACACAGCCCTGTCCTTCGTTTTCTCTCCGATGAACAGAGAGAGGAGATACACCTTTCCACCCTGGAGGTGCTGGAGCGAACTGGACTGCAGATCAACCACCATCTGGCCCTTAAACTGGTCAACTACCTCCAGCAAACCTAATGGTTTGCAAGAGGCTTGAAAAAGTCTTAG
>CAZXKH010000080.1:3797-7819 GCA_964641385.1 uncultured Clostridia bacterium
GTTAAAGGAAGCCGGGGCAACAGTTGAAGAAAAGAGGGTTAAAATCCCCGAAGGCCTGGTGAAAAAAGCCTTACAGACTGTGCCTTCAAGGGTGGTGATGGCCAACAGAGATGGTGAAAGGTGCATCTTCCTGGAGGGAAAAAGGAGCTACTTTGGAACTGGCTCCTGCTGTCCCTTTACCATCGATATTGTTACCGGGCAGCGTAGAAGAAGCAAAAAAGAGGATGTAGCCAGACTGGCCAGGATCTCAGATTATCTTCCACAGATAGACTTTATTATGTCTATGGCCCTGGTACAGCATGATAACCCTGATGTAGGCTATATCCATGAATTTGATGCCATGTTGAGAAATACCACCAAACCCATTATTGTCAGTGCCAGCAATGGTGAAAACGTAGAAGACATGCTTCAGATGGCCCGGATAGTTACTGGAAGGAGAAATACATTACACAACAGAACTTTTCTGGCAGTCTACTCAGAATCAACCTCTCCCCTCAGGCATGCCGAAGATGCCTTAAGCAAGCTGCTAATCTGTGCCGAAGAAAGAATTCCAATTATCCATACCATCGGTATCATGGGAGGAGCCACAGCGCCGGTAACCAAGGCTGGGGCACTAATCCAGGCCAATGCCGAGCTTTTAAGTGCCCTGGTTATCCACCAGTTAAAGCAACCGGGAGCTCCCTTCCTCTATGGTGGAACCATCACCATCATCGACATGAAGACCATGGCCCATCCCTACGGAGCTCCTGAATTTCATCTTTTGAGCTCGGCTCTAACCGAAATGGGTGAATACTACAGCATGCCGGTCTTCAGTACCGGGGGCTGCAGTGACGCCAAATGCTTCGATCAACAGGCAGCCTCAGAGGGAATCTATTCACTGCTTCTGGCAGCTTTATCCGGGGGCAACCTGATCCATGATGTGGGGTACATCGATTCCGGCCTGACCTCCTCAGCCCAGCAGCTTGTCTTCAGCAATGAAGCCATTGGCATGATCAAACACATTCTGCAGGGTATTAGCACTGAAGAGGAAGAGCTGGCCATTGATACCATTGATAGTGTGGGGCCTGGAGGCAACTATCTTGCTGAAAGACATACCTTAAACCATTTTAAAAAACAGTTTTTACCCGAACTATTAACCAGAGAATCGTACCATGAATGGGAACAGAAGGGAAGCAGGGACCTGGGAGAAAGAATCGATCAAAAAACTAAAGAGATAGTCGAAAACCACCGGGCAAAGGAGCTCTCTCCCACAGTAATTAAGTATCTGGATATCTTGCTAGAAAAAATGCCATCAACATAATATGCTCTTTTTATACCTATATATATCCAATAAACCCCTGTATTTTTGGCCATACTTCCAATTAGCAACAATTTGACAAATAAACAGCATAACAGATATACTATATGTATATGGCATTATTTCTGCAAAGGGGCTGGATAAGATGGCTAATAAACAGAATGATACAGAAAGAATATACAGTATAATTAAGGAAAGAATAGCTGCCTTTGAATATAAACCGGGAATGTATTTCAAGGAAAAGGAGCTCTCGGAAGAATTCGGTACCAGCAGAACCCCCATCAGGGATGCCATCACCCGCCTGGTGGCTGAAGGACTGGTAAAGGTTATCCCCAGTAGAGGAACCTATGTGAACAAGAACAGTTTCAAGGAATTAATCGATGTCTATGAGGTAAGAAACCACCTAATGGAGCTGGCCGGTAATCTGGCGGCAAAGAGAATATCAAAGAATGATATTGAAAAAATGAAGGAACTGCTTGCAGAACTGGAGAAAGAGGAGGATACCGATCGGATCATACAGATCGATTCTAAATTCCATGAAATAATTAATGCCTCCATGAAAAACGAAGAGCTGGCAAGAATACTCAACAACCTAAAGATCAAGTATCTGTCCATCTGGGAATATCCCATTGAAGAGGATTATTTTGATAATATCCGGGATGATTTCAGAGACCTGATTGAAGCTCTAGAAGAAAAAGATGAAGAAAAAAGTGGAGAAATATTAAAAAACCACGTGCAGAGAATTATGAACTACATCAAAGATAAACTGATTTAATTACCAATAATTATTGTCTATTTTAGATAAGAAAACCACTGCTGGCCTCTGTCTTCAGTGGTTTTCTATTTTATATTATTATTTTTAAATCAATACCAAAAGCAAAGATAAAAACCCAAAGCTCCAGTTTTTAATTTAGCATCAAAATCAAATAGTCCGATACCCTTCTATCATCTCCTGCATCCGTTTAAAGTGTGACCCCTTCCAAAAGACCTGCTCACAATTTGAACAGAAATAGAACTCATGATAATATTTTTTGGTCAGAGGTTCAAGGCGATGGATCACTTCGCTTTTATCAACAGGCCTAAGCCTTCCATTGCATAACAAACAACGGCCAAAGGGTTCAAAATATTGAGCAAGAGAATAGCGCTCTACCACCTCTCTCAGCTGCTCCTCAGGATCATTGGATCTGACATAATATGCATAAACCAGCTCCTTTCTTTTCAAGAGCCGCAGGTTACCGCTTAAAAGGATTCTTTTTTCCTCTATCGCCAGGCATACCGGATCATGGTTTTGGTCATTCACAAAAAGACAGTCAAAGCCAAGCATGCGCAGGTACCTGACCAGCCGACCCAGATGTGAATCAACCACAAAGGCCGGTTTACCTCTGTGCTCCTCCCGAACTAACATTTCCGGCATAGGATCAAGCCGATACAGGTAGGGATAAACACTGATCCTCTCTCCCCCCTGCAGTTGATGGCTAAAATAAGCCGACTGACCATCAATCAGGATCAAATAAACCTCGGGATGGGGAACACCCAGGGACTCAATCCGATCCTTAACAGCAGGATTACCACTGAAGGGGTGAATAATATCTTTCCTCTTTCTATCTTCAGGAAGAAAGTACTTTAAAGGCCCGTAAAAACGAAATGTTGCCGCCTTCATTATATCCCCTCCTCAAGTATAATAAATGCTTTTTATGATAACAATCACTTCAAACCTCACCTGATAAAGGAAGGGCCTTTGATATTCTTGATAATTATATTTACTCTTTCACCAGAGATTAAAGAAAGGATACATCCCCATATTTTTTTCAAGAAAACTGTAGAAATCCTTCATATTTATCTTTGTCCAGCTGCTAAATTGTTGATGATGCTTCTATTATATTCTACTTCTCTTATGATGAAAATTCTCCTTCCAAAACTGGATAAAGAATACTGATTTAGACTGTTATCAGTCTGTAAATCAAAAAAATCATCATATATAAAGATCAGAGTGGTTATGAAAAGAGTGTTTTCTATTTTAAACCCAAGTTTGGCGTTAAATTTTTACAGTTAAGTAGCAGCAAGCCTTCCTGCTACTAGAAAAATTAACTTCGCTACTACTTGGTATTATATTCCAGTATGCACTCCAGGTTTTTTTGGTCTATAAGATCCTCCATACTCAATTGTTTTAAAAGCTCCTCCTGTTGGTCGTTAACCTCGGTAATACTTTCAATATAGGTGTCTTCGCCCTTTAGGCCAATTCGGTTTATAAGGCATTTTCCAAGGACACCTAAAACTTTTGGGCCCTGGATGTGATTGCCGTGCTCCTTTAACTTTTCCTCCAGAGCATTTAATAGCAGGTATCCCAGTACACAGATTGTAACATGGGCCTTAACCCGTTCCTTTCGTGTGAGATGGAAAGGGCGTAGATTTAAATTATCCTTGATATGGCGAAAAGCATCTTCTATCCTATGTTTACGGCGGTAATACCCGATAGCAGAAGTAGCCGATAACTTCTCCTTTGGTTGATTGGTGACAAAACAGGTGATACCGTGCAGCATTTTATGTTTTTTGAGCTCTTTGTCATTGATACTGTAGGTTACTCTGAAGGAATTAACATCGTTGCCTGCTTTAGTTCTTTCTTTGAGAGTTAGCGGCTCAAGCTTGTAATCAAAGGCCTTATGCAGCCTTAATTTTCTAAGCCCTTTGGTTATTTTAGAAGCTGTCTTCTTCTTATTTCGGCTCC
>CAZXKH010000081.1:0-7769 GCA_964641385.1 uncultured Clostridia bacterium
CCGGTGTGGCATCAATCATCATGCGGGACCATGTGGGGATTCCCATTGAGCTGGCGCTGGCAGTGGTTGATGAGAGACTGCGGGTGGAGGGCATCCGCAACCGGGTTTCAATAGTGGCCGGGGGAGGGATTCGTTCCAGTGCCGATCTATTTAAGGCCCTGGCTCTGGGGGCTGATGCCGTCTCCATTGGAACGGCAGCCCTTGTTGCCCTGGGGTGTCAACTATGTCAGCAGTGTTATACCGGTCAATGCAGCTGGGGACTGACCACCCAAAAACCCAGGCTGATAAAAAGGTTAAATCCACAGCAGGGAGCTGAAAGACTGGTCAACCTGCTCAGGGGATGGTCGCTGGAATTGAAGGAGATGATGGGTGGTATGGGGATCAATGCTGTGGAGAGTATACGGGGCAACAGGCTTAGACTGCGGGGAGTTGGTTTAAATTCCAGGGAGCTGGAGATTCTGGGCCTTAGACATGCCGGGGAAGCATTGTAAAAAAAAGAGGGGGTAGTAAAATGGAGCGGAGAGTCAGGGCTGAGGGGATGAACTTTAGAGAGCTGAATAATGCTCTTCGTCAGCTAAAAAATATAAACCCTGAGGCCTTAATCAGGCTGTATGGGGTTAATGGTCAACGTTATATCGGTGCTGGTTTTAGGGGCTGTCAGCTGGACATTCATGGCCTTCCCGGCAATGATCTGGCTGCCTTTGCCGGGGAAGCAAGGATTAATGTTTTCGGTAACATCCAGGATGCAGCCGGTAATACAATGAATTCAGGTCGGATAGTTGTTCATGGTAGTGCTGGAGATATACTGGCCTATTCCATGCGCGGGGGAGAGATCTTAATTCGAGGTGATGCTGGAACCAGGGTGGGTATTCATATGAAAGCTGCTCCCGGACAGGAACCCACACTGATTGTTGGAGGTAAATGTGGTGGTTTTCTTGGTGAATACATGGCCGGAGGAACCATTCTGTTATTAAGGCTTGGTGATGATAACCAAAGCAGCATAGCACTTCCTTACCTGGGGACAGGAATGCATGGGGGAAGGATATATATTAGAGGAAGGGTTGATGAGAAGGCAATATCTTCAGGACTTAGCTGCAGGTCGGTATCTCCGGCTGAGGATGATTCCCTGGGAGAAAAAATTGAAGAGTTTCAGAGATCTTTTGATCTTACAGAAAAGTCTCTAGCTCAGGCTATCTACACCAGAATAACTCCAGTCACCAGCAGACCCTATGGAGATTATTATTGTTGAACAGGGTTTATTTTTGCCCCTCTCTTGCAGGAGTAATTGGCATATGATATCATGGGTCTATCAAATAGACTGTGGGTGGTTTATGATGACAGCAGGGGAGGAAAGAGCTGAAGGCTTCAGAGCTCTTAAGTTTAACTTTCTGGGTAATATTCTCCTAACTATAATCAAGGGTGTGGTGGGGGTTCTGGCACAGAGTCAGGCCATGATCTCCGATGCCTTTCATTCACTATCAGATATTCTCTCGACCCTGGTCAGTTATGTTGCTATTAAGATTGCTCATCGACCGGCAGATGAAGATCATCACTATGGACACGGGCGGGCAGAGACAGTGGCGGCCAAGATTGTGGGGCTCTTGATTATCTTTACTGCTTTGGGTATCGGATATAGGTCGGTGGTCCTGATTAGGGAGGGTGGGCTGGTAAGCCCACAGCCTCTGGCTCTATGGGTAGCCCTTTTCTCACTGCTGCTTAAGGAGCTGATGTACAGATATTCTATTGTTGTGGGCAGAAGTATTGGCAGTAAGGCCGTAGAGGCTGATGCCAAACACCACCGCTCTGACGCTCTTTCCTCACTGGTGGTGGTGATTGGAATTGCCGGTGCCAGAATGGGGTATCCCCTTCTCGATCCCTTGGCTGGCCTGGTGGTTGCTATCATGATTCTCAGGCTGGGTGGTGAACTTTACTGGGATTCAATTTCTGAGCTGGTAGATACTGCTCCTGAGGAGGATAAGCTCCAGGCTATTGTAAAAATCTGTCAGCAGACAGAGGGAGTAATTGAGGTCAGTGAGGTGAAGGCCAGAAGGCATGGTTCTCAAATTTATGTTGATCTGAAGGTCTGTGTTAACCGTATGATACCTGTGGTTGAGGGCCATGGTATCGCTCACCGGGTGGCAGAAAATGTTGAGGGGGGAGTAAAGGGAGTAAAGGAGGTTCTGGTCCATATCAACCCCTGTTATTTGAAGAGGGAAGAGAGAGAGGAGGATGAATGCACCCACTGCAGCAGACAGAAGAATGGTAACCTTTACGGTTAACATTTCTCAGGCTGAGGCCTGGGGCCTTTCACCCTTATTTTTCAAATCCTTACTGTACTGGAGACGGTACAGGTCGTAATAGATACCCTCCTCTTCTAATAGCTCCTGGTGGCTTCCCATCTCTTTGATTTCTCCCTTATGCATTACCACAATCTTATCCGCATTCTGAATGGTTGACAGTCTGTGTGCAACAACAATGGTGGTCCGACCCTCAATCAGTCTTTCTAAGGCCTGCTGGATTAATATTTCAGTTTCGGTATCGATATTGGCGGTGGCTTCATCCAGGACCAGTATTTTTGGGTCAAAGGCCAGGGCACGGGCAAAGGCCAAAAGCTGTCGCTGGCCGGCAGAAAGGGTGGAGCCCCTTTCGGTTACCGGTTGCCTGTATTTCTGAGGTAGAGACTGGATGTAGGAGTCAATGTTTACTTTGCTGGCGGCCTCTCTTACTTCCCGGTCACTAATCTCCTGATTGTTAAGGCGGATATTTTGCTGTATGTCACCGGTGAAGAGAAAGACATCCTGCAACACAACTCCAATTTTTTTTCGCAAATCTTTTTTGTTGTATTCTTTGATGTTCACTCCATCCAGTAGAATTTCTCCCTCCTGTATGTCGTAGAAACGGGTAATCAATCTGGTTAGGGAGGTCTTACCTGCTCCTGTTGCTCCCACCAGGGCTATAGTCTCACCTGGCTCTACCCGAAGGTTAATGTCCTTTAAAACCCATTCCTCCTGGTCATAGGAAAACCAGACATCTTTGAATTCTATTTTTCCCCTGATGGTATCCAGTGCCACTGGACTGGCTGGATTCTCTATTTTCTCTTCGGTATCGAGGATCTGAAAGATCCGTTCTGCTGCCGCCATGGCGGACTGTAGAATATTATATTTTTCTGTCAGGTCATTAATAGGACGGAAGAACCGACGGATATAGTTGATAAAGGCATAGAGGACACCAAATTCCAGTATCCCACCCATTACTCTTGCCCCTCCGTACCAGATTAGAATGGCCAGGGCTAAGGAGTAGAGGAAATCCATAAAGGGGCGAAAGATGGCATAAATATTGATCTGTTTGAGGTTGGCCTGAAGGTATTTGTTGTTGATCTCTTTAAACTTCTCAAACTCCTTTCTCTGTCGGTGGAAGATCTGGATAAGCCTCATACCTGAGAGGTTTTCCTGTAGAGAGGAGTTAATACGGGCCAGCCTGAGCCGGACCTGACGATAGGCATCTCTGATTTTAAGCCTGAAGAGCACAGTTGACAGCAGGATCAGAGGCAGAACAGTAAAGCTGATCAGGGCCAGCCTCCAGTTCATACTAATCATAACGATAACAATCCCCAGCAGCATAAAGAGATCCTTGAAAAGGTTAACCAGGACCCCGGTATACATCTCATTTAAGGTTTCAGTATCATTGGTGACCCTTGTTACCAGTCTTCCCACCGGGTTTTGATCAAAGAAGGAGAGGGAAAGCCCCTCTATATGGGTAAATATTTCCTCTCTAATATTGTAAATTATTTGCAGAGCGGTATAATGGAGCAGGTAGACCTGCAGGTAATGGATGCCAAAGGCAGCCACAATTATGGCCAGATAGAGCAGTCCGATTCTCACTACTGCTTCCAGGTCCTGCTGGCGCAAATTGGAGATTTCTTCCAGGCTTAAGTGGTACCCCGGGTGCAGATTGCCCTCCAGGTCTTCAAAAAAGATTTCTCCTTCAATTTTTTGGACACTGTAGTCCTCTCTTCGACCAGGTTCATGGATTACAGCCGGCACCAGATAGTAGTTTCGGTCACGATATACCGTCTGGTATCTTTCCTTTGTTGGGTAACTATCCTCCAGATGGTCTTCTCTGATCAGGACTTTACCATCATGTTCCAACCCTGACATGGGCTCCTCTCCCGGGGAGAAGGCCACCAGCGGATGATCGAAGGCATTGATATGGTCATCAATGGCCACTTTGATCAGATAGGGCTGGGCCAGTTCAGAGACAGTTATAAAGAGTAGCAGGAATATACAGATCAGGATCAGGACCCAGTAGGGTCGAGCATAGGTTAGGAGTCTTTTCATCAGCCGGGAGTCGTAAGCCTTTCCCAGCACTTCTTCCTGGTGATAGTTTTTCATTCAATGGTCACCTCAGCTGCTACGGGCAATTTTTTCTTCCAGGAGCTGTTTTTGGTGGAGGCTATAATATAGACCTTCTTTTTCCAGTAGTTCATGGTGTTTTCCTCTTTCAATTATCTCTCCCTGATGGAGTACAACTATCCGGTCGGCATCTTTGATGGTAGAGATCCGGTGGGAAATAATGATTGTTGTTCTTTGCTGCATGAAGGGTTTCAAATCTCTGAGGATTTCTTCCTCTGTCTGAGTATCCACAGCTGAAAGGCTGTCATCAAGGATCAGGATCTGTGGTTCTTTCAGCAGGGCCCGGGCAATGGATACCCGTTGTTTCTGACCACCGGAAAGGGTTACTCCCCTCTCTCCCAGTACGGTTTCATAGCCCTCAGTAAAGTCAACTATATTGTCATGAACCTGGGCTATCTTGCTTACTCTTTTTACTTCCTCTGCCTGAAATTGATTACGGCCAAAGGCAATGTTTTCTTCAATGCTGCGGGAAAAGAGGAAGTTATCCTGTGGTACACAGCCTATGCTTTCCCTGAGGGTCTTAAAGGGTAGCCTGCGGATATCATGACCATCAATTAGTATCTCATTTTCACCCGGTTCATAGATTCTTAGCAGCAGGTTGACCAGGGTTGTTTTGCCACTGCCGGTTCTGCCTACAATAGCAAGGGTTTTGCCTGCCTGGATCTTCAGGTTAATATTCTTCAGCACCGGTTCCTCTTCCTCCTGGTAGGAGAAGGTGAGATCCCTAAACTCTATCTCTCCTTTTAGATGATCGAGTGGCAGGGGATGTGGGTCCTCAGTAATCTCGGGCTCTTCATCCAGCAGCTTATTGATCCTCTCCATGGAGGCTGCTCCACGCTGCAGCAGGTTAATTACCCAGCCGATGGCCATCATGGGCCAGGTTAAAAGGCCCAGGTAACTGTTAAAGGCCACAAAATCTCCCAGTGAGATGTGACCGTAGATTACCTGCAGTCCTCCATAACCGAGCACGATCATGAAGCTAAGGGCAGAAATAAAAAAAATCAGGGGATAAAAGAGGCCATAGATCTTGATCAGATGCATGTTCTTATCAACATGCTGCTGGTTTACCTCAGAGAAGTTATCTATCTCTTGATCCTCCTGGACGAAGGATTTAACAACCCTGATGCCAGAAAAGTTCTCCTGCACTCGATCTGTTAGTTGGGAGAAGGCCTCCTGCACCATTTTGAAGCGGCGGTGAATTTTTCTGCCAAAGAGTACTACCACCAGGGCCAGAAAGGGCAGAGGCAGGAGAGCAAAGACTGTCAATCTGGGGTCAATGGTTCTGAACATAATGCCAATGGTGGCCATGGTTAAGACCAGGGTATCTATAATGAGAATAAAGCCCGGCCCCAGGGCCATGCGCACGGCATTGATATCATTGGTAGCGTGTGCCATCAGGTCTCCTACCTTGTGCTGGTGATAGAAGTTGGCAGAAAGCTTTTGCAGGTGAGTAAAGAGCCGGTTGCGGAGGGAAAACTCCAGCCTGCGGGCTGTGCCAAAGATGAAGACCCTCCAGAGATAACGGAAGAGGGCAATAAAGAGGGCCAGAACTATAATGAGACCAATGTAATAAAAGAGGTCACTGTACTCAAGAAGGCCTTCACTAATCTGATCGGTGAACTGTCCCAGAAGACGGGGAATGACCAGCTGCAACAGGTTGGTAATCACCAAAAAAATAATGCCCAGGAAGTAGTACCATTTGTTGTTTAGAATAAAATCCTTCATCTGTAGAAAACTCTTCATCGAGATCACCTTTTCTATCTTTACCTTGAATCAATACTTCTATTAATTGCTATCAATCCCTGCCTGAAAAAAAATCTCTTAATATCTTGACAAATGGTTCAAAATAACGTATAACAGATAGTAGTCTATAATTTTATCAATCTAGACTAAATATAAACAAGGAGCTGTTTGATATGCCCACCTATGAATACCGCTGTGATGAGTGTGGGGTCTTTGAGTGTTTTCAGAAGATATCGGCCTCACCCCTGGAAAAGTGTCCCGATTGTGGTTCAGAGGTAGAACGACTTATTAGCTGCAATCCCTATATTATTTTCAAGGGATCCGGTTTCTATACCACGGATTATGGTACCAGCTCTACTTCCGGTAATGGTTCCAAAAATGGATCAGGTAAAGAAAAAAATAATGAGACGAAGGACTCCAGTGCAGCCACAAAAAAGAAGGATTCTGCTGGAGATAAGACCTCTTAATCCTTGATCAGTATTTTCTGGATTAGGGTTCAGGTTTTCATGACCCCTAATCCATTTTATCAAGCTATAAAGCCCGCTGATAACTCATGCCCTGTTGATAATAAGGGAGGATTTATGCGGGATTTTTCTTTAGTCTTTCTTCAGGCCTCACCTGCCCTCTTTAAGGCATACATAGTCAGCAGAGGCCCAATTATTTCAAAGATGATCACCATGGTCAGGATGGTGGCTATCAGCTGACCCCCCAGCAGGGGGATCTTCTCCTCGGCAATGATGCTGAGGCCGATGGAGATACCCGCCTTGGGTGTCAGCCCCAGTCCCAGGGATAGATGCTTGAGTGAGGGGGGTAGTTTAGTAAAGGAAAGGCCCAATCGGGCTCCAATAACCTTTCCCAGCATACGTGCCAGACTGGCTCCCAGTCCGGCTTTCCCAATCTGGGGCAGGATTGAGATATCCAGCTTGAGACCCCCAAGGGTTAAAAAGGCTACCAGCAAAGGAAGCATAAAGCGGTGGCAGCTGTTGAAGATAACCTGCTCCTGACTGGAGGTATTGGCTGTTATTACCCCCATGGTCATAACTGTTAACAGTGCTGATAAATCAAGGTGTACCGCCAGTCCATAGGTAAAAAAAAGCAGGCCGGCAAGCAGGGTTACCAGTTCTCCTTCCCTTCTTATCCGATATACTGTCAGCTGCAGTATGGGAACCATCAAAGCTCCCAGAAGGATTGAACAGCAGAACTGGAAGAGGGGCAGGCGCAGAAAAAAAAGATCCCTTTCTCCACTACTTAAGACACCGAATCGTACCAGTGAGAGCACCAGCCCGAAGATAATGATAGTGAAAAGGTTATCAAGGGCAGTGGTGGTTAAGAGAAGCCTGCTCAGTGGGCCTCTGGCTTTTGTCTCCTGAATGATTGCCAGTATGGGTCCCGGGGCTGTGGCCATGGATAGGGTTCCCAGCAGTAGAGCCAGGGGTAGTGGATAACCAAGCCAGACAACTACAGCAATTACTCCCACCAGGACCATTATACTCTCCAGCAGTGGAATATGAAGCATATCAGGGCTTAAAGCTTCTTTTTTCAGCTCACCACCCAGGGAGAAGGCAATAAAGGAAAGGGCCAGGGCATTGATGGGCAGTAGTTGATCCGAGAGTT
>CAZXKH010000082.1:0-7713 GCA_964641385.1 uncultured Clostridia bacterium
CGAGGATTATTAAAGTGGTCCATTACCTTTTCAGAGTACAGTCTTGACACCTCCCATCAGTCAGGCTGGATAGACAGGAGACATTGAACGCAGCCTTTTAACTACCTGTGGCAGAACCTCCAGAGTATAATCTATCTCAGCCAGCTCATTAAAGGGGCCAGGAGTCAGGCGCAGTGAGCCATGAGCATCTTCATGACTGAGACCGATGGCAGTCAGAACATGTGAGGGCTCCAGTGAACCCGAGGTGCAGGCTGAACCACTGGATGCAGCAATCTTCTTCTCGTTTAATGATAAAAGCAGGGCTTCTCCCTCAATAAAGCGAAAGGAATAATTGCAGTTCCCTGGCAAACGCTGCTCTGGGTCTCCATTTAATATCAAATGATCTATCCTTTCCTCGATCCCTGCCATCAGTCTATCACGCAACCTTCTTACCTGCTTTACCCTTTTATCCATCTCAAGAGAAGCTATCTCCGCTGCCCTTCCCAGACCAACAATGGCGGCAACATTCTCGGTTCCACCCCTGCGTTTGGCCTCCTGTGAACCACCATGGATCAGTGGTTCAATGTCTATACCCTGGCGACAATAGAGGGCCCCAATACCTTTGGGGGCATTAAACTTATGGCCTGAAAGTGATAGGAGATCAACCCCCAGCTCCTGTACATCAACCGGAATATTACCAACGGCCTGAACAGCATCGGTATGAAAAGCTACCCCCTGTTCATGGGCCACTGCAGCCAGCTCTTTAATGGGCTGAATGGTTCCGATCTCATTGTTGGCCATCATTATGCTAACCAGGATAGTATCTTCTCTCAGAGCAGCAAGCAGCTGTTCTGGATGGAGCAGGCCCTGATCATTTACTGGCAGATAGGTAACTTCATAATCTCTGGATTCTAAGAATTGACAGCTGTGTAAGATGGCATGGTGTTCTATCTTAGAGGTGATAAGATGTCTTCCATGTTTATTACTGGCAGCCAGAAAACCCTTAAGAGCCAGGTTGTCTGCCTCAGAGCCTCCACTGGTAAATATTATCTCTTCCGGGCGGGCATTGATCAAATCTGCCAGCTTCTCCCTGGCACTGTTAATGGCCTTTCGGCTGGAAAGAGCCAGAGAGTAGAGACTGGATGGATTACCAAACTGGTCTTTAAGATATGGATCAATGGCCTTTCTGACAGCAGGATGGAGGGGTGTAGTGGCTCCATTATCCAGGTAAACAGGCTTCATGAAAACTCCTCCTGACAAATAAATAATTAAAAAATCCTAATTTATCTTTCGCTCCTGCTGACACAGATCTTGAAGACTAATGGAATCAACCACTCCGGTAATACTGTCCCTAACATCCTTCCAGATCCTGTGTGTTACACACTTATCTGACCGCTCACAGACATAATCGATTTCCTCAGTCACACATTCCACGGGAGCAATTGGTCCTTCCAGAATTCTGATCACATCTCCCACCGTGATCTTCGAAGGATCACGAGCCAGCATATACCCTCCATAGGCACCCCGGACACTGGTCACCAGTCCACTTCTGCGCAAAGGAGCAATTAGCTGTTCCAGATAGTGTTCGGAAAGACCTTCATTCTTTGCAACCTCATGCAGTGGTACCGGTCCCTCTCCATAATGAAGAGCAAGCTCAAACATGGCTCTGACTCCATATCTTCCCTTGGTGGAAAGCTTAATAAAAATCACCCCTAATCCCGAGTATTTTAATATGAATTTATCACTTCATGATATCATAGTTTAAAGTTTTTGTCAATAATATTTAAAAAATTCTCTAAAATAATAATTTATTTAAAACAGCCTATCCTTACCTCACCCCCTGTTACATCCCTCAGTTCCCCTTTTAGCAGGGAGACCTCCTCTTCAGGAACAAGGGCTCTGATAGTTATGCCCTGTTGACCATAATCAACTTCCTCCAGCCTGCCCCTCTTTTCAACCAGACCCAGCACCGGACCAACAGACTGATAACCTGCATCTATCCTCAGTGACTTAAAACTCCTTCTCCGAACAATATCTGCCTTCTCCAGCACCAATATCGCTGCCTGGCTGTAGGCCCGGGCCAGACCACCAAGACCAAGCTTTGTTCCCCCAAAGTAACGGGTAACAACGATCATCACATTGGTCAGTTCACTCCCCCTGAGCACCCTTTCCACCGGAGGGCCTGAACTACCGGCAGGCTCCCCATCATCACTGCAGCGGTAGGTATACTCTCCCACTCCCAGCTTGAGGGCATAAACATGGTGGCTGGCATCTGGATACTCCTCCCTGACACCCGCCAGCAGAGTAGAGGCCTCACTCTCATCGGTAAGGGGAAAAAGAGAGGCGATAAACCTGCTATCTTTAACCCGGTAATGGATGCTGGTCTCTTCCCCAATAGTCAAATAGCTGCCCATAAAAGCTACCTCTCTTTCTTCTCTGCTCTTTTCTTCATCTCTCGCATCTGTTTCATAATTTTGGCCTCATAACCCTCACCAGAGGGCCGGTAAAAGACCTCACCCTGCAAACCATCCGGCAGGTAATCCTGCTCCACATACCCACCTGGATAATCATGGGGATACAGATATCCCTTACCATGGCCCAGTTTTTCTGCTCCCCGGTAGCTGGTATCTCTGAGATGTGGTGGCACCTGGCCACCACTGCTCTTTTTTACTGCCTGCAGGGCATCATCGATACCGCGGTAGACAGCGTTGCTCTTGGGGGCAGTGGCGATGAAAAGAGCCGCCTGAGCCAGTGGGATTCTGGCCTCAGGCAGACCAACAAACTCCACCGCCCGGGCAGCAGAGGTGGCCACCATCAGGGCATGTGGATTGGCATTACCCACATCTTCGGCAGCATGAACGATTAAGCGACGGGCAATAAAACGGGGATCCTCACCGGCATCGATCATCCTGGCCAGCCAGTAAAGGGTGGCATCTGGATCAGAGCCACGCATGCTCTTGATCAGGGCCGAGGTAATATCATAATGGTTGTCCCCTGTCCGGTCATAACGAACTGCCTTCCTCTGCAGTGACTTCTCAATCTGCTCAAGATCTATTATTCTCCTGCCCGCTGATGATAGAGGAGCTGTCAGCACTGCCATTTCAAGGGCATTGAGAGCCGACCTGGCGTCACCATCTGCCATCCTGATTAGATAGTCCCTGGCCTCTCCCTTAAGCTCCACCTGCAGCTCCCCCAGGCCCCTTTCTTCATCTGATAGGGCCCGATCTATGATTTCACCTATCTCCTCCCCCTTCAGTGGTTTAAGGGAGAAGACTCGTGAACGAGACAAAAGGGGAGAGTTAACCTCATGATAGGGGTTTTCAGTGGTGGCTCCAATCAGGGTCAGCAGCCCATCCTCAACTGCCGGCAGTAAGGCATCCTGTTGAGACCTGTTAAAACGGTGCACCTCATCCAGAAAGAGCACTGTCTGCTGCTGGCTGAACTTCTTTCTCTCCCGGGCTCTTTTAATCTCTCTTCTCAGATCCTTTACTCCAGCGGTAACTGCATTCAGTCTCACAAATTCTGCCTCTGTCCGGCGGGCAATTATTTCAGCCAGAGTAGTCTTGCCAGTCCCCGGTGGACCATAAAGAATCAATGAATGCAACTGATCGGCTTCAATGGCCCGCCTGAGCGGTGAATCATCACCTAACAGCTCCCTCTGACCCACAAACTCTGTCAAAGATACTGGCCTCATTCTTCTTGCCAGGGGAGCATCCTGTAGCTTATTGTCTTTATACTGATCTTCAAAGAGATCCATTGGCCTTCTCTCCCTCAGTGAAAGAATATACCCTTTCTTCGGTAATTAATTTATCCACCGGCAGGTCGTGATCCTCAACTGGTATCCCTTCTCTGAGCTGAATTTCAAAGGCCAGGGCAATTCCCGGTACTGCAGGATCCTTATTTTCCAGCAGGCGGTCGTAATAACCTCCTCCATAACCAATTCTGTATCCCCGATAATCAAAGATCAGCCCTGGAATGATTATTACCTCCAGCTCCTTACTCTCAACAGGTCTACAGGAGCAGGAATCCGGTTCCATAATCCCATAGACTCCCTCTTTAAGCTGATCAAGGGAGTTGATCTCATAGAGCTTAAGTCTTCTCTCTTCCTGACAGGTAAGGGGCAGAATAACCCTTCGCTCTTCCATCAGTGCTTCTTTAATCATGCCCTGTGTCTCAACCTCACTGCCAAAGGAGGAAAAAAAAAGAATGGTCTCTCCGGCTCTAAAATCCGAATCTGAAAAAAGAACCCTTTTAATGCTCAGGCTTTTTTCCCGGCGCTGGGAGATAGAAAGATTGTCTCTTTTGGTTCTGTAAATCTGGCGCAGCTTTTTTTTGTCCATACAGATTACCTCCCATCAAGATAAAAAGACAAAGCCAGCTAAGACTTTGCCTTCTCAATCTATTGGTTTAACAGTGTTCCGCCATGCCGTGTGGATCTTAGTTTTTTGGTCTCCATCTTCCAAGTGGGTGCCCTCTCACCTGATTTATGTGTCCCCTCAAAGGGGGCTTACACGCCCCAGATGAAGCCCAGGCTCCCTATGTGTTGGTGTTGGCCAAAAAATAATTCCATCACGGACACGGCAGAACCACAAAGCTTTGCTACCCTTTTCTACTACTATCCTATCATAAAAGTTCAATCCTTGCAAGTAGCATTTTTAACCTTCTTCTTGATCCAGTCTGAGAGCCAGTTCAGAGAGTTGTTTCTCTGAGACCCCGGTAGGGGCTCCTGTTAGCAGGCAGGTTGCCCGCTGGGTCTTGGGGAAGGGAATAACATCCCTGATGGTCTCCCTGCCGGCCAGAAGCATAACCAGTCTGTCCAGACCATAGGCGATTCCTCCATGAGGAGGCACACCATACTGAAAGGCCTCCAGCAGAAAACCAAACTTATCTTCTATCTCCTGCTCCTTTAACCCCAGCAGGGAGAAGACCCGCTGCTGTATCCTGCGGTCTGTGATCCTGATACTGCCGCCACCTATTTCCATACCATTTAGAACAAGGTCATAGGCTCTGGCTCTAACCTGCTCTGGATGCTCCTCCAGGAGGTGAAGATCCTCCTCTATGGGAGCAGTAAAGGGATGGTGGGCAGAGTTGAGGTTGCCCTCTTCATCTACTTCAAAGAGGGGGAAATCCGTTACCCAGGTGAGCTGCAGCCGGTCCTCGGGGATCAGATCCAGTTTCTCTGCCAGCCTGATCCGCAGACGCCCCAGAACAGTCTCTGCCAGCCTTTTCTTGTCTGCCACAAAGAGCAGCAGGTCACCGGGTTCTGCCTCCATCTCTGACTTAAGCCCTTTGATCTCTTCCTCTGAGAGAAAGCTGGCAATGGGTGATTTTATTTCATCCTCACCGATGACAATCCAGGCCAGCCCCCCTGCACCCAGCTCCTGCACAAACTCTGTTAGCCTGTCTATCTCTCCCCGGCTGAAGGAAGCACCACCTTCAACCCTGAGACAGCGGACAACTCCTCCCCCTTCAACGGTCTGTCTGAAGATCCTGAATTCAGAAGTTTTAAAGAGATCAGAAAGGTCATGTATCTCAAGCCCATAACGCAGATCAGGCTTGTCGGTCCCGTACTTTAACCTGGCCTCAGCATGGCTCACTCTTTGAAAGACCGGTCTCTCTTCAACCCCCAGAGATTGAAAGAGGTAGGCCATCATCTGTTCATTTAAGCTCATTATCTGCTGCTGTGAGGCAAAGGAGAGTTCAATATCGATCTGGGTAAACTCGGGCTGACGGTCAGCCCTTAAATCTTCATCCCGATAGCAGCGAGCAATCTGAAAGTACCTTTCAAAACCTGAGACCATAAGCAGCTGTTTAAAGAGCTGTGGGGACTGGGGTAAAGCAAAGAATTTCCCCTGCTGTACCCGGCTGGGGATCAGATAATCCCGTGCACCCTCGGGGGTGCTGCGGGTCAGGTTAGGGGTCTCGATCTCCAGAAAACCCTGACTGTCAAGAAAATCACGTACTGCCCTGGTTATTTGATAACGGATCACAATATTCTCCCGCATCTCTTTACGCCTTAAATCCAGATACCTGTATTTTAACCGCAGATCATCTCCCAGCTCCTGTTCATCACTGATGGAAAAGGGTGGGGTCTGGGCCTCAGAGATAATGATCAATTTTTTAACAGGCAGCTCGACCTGGCCCGATGAAATCTCAAGGTTTTCAGTGCCCTCAGGCCTTTTTTCCAGTACTCCCTGAACCAATATAACATATTCATCCCTGAGATCCTGTGCCTGTTGAAAGAAATCCTCCTCAGGTGAAAAGACAACCTGCAGCAGTCCACTGGCATCACGAAGGTCGACAAAGATTAAACCTCCATGATCACGCCTTCTATGTACCCATCCCATCAGGGTTACTTCATCTCCCACCTCACTGGTGGAGAGCTCTCCACAGAGATGGCTGCGTTGATACTCCTCCATTAATCCCAACTTAAAGTCCTCCTTTAAATATCCTAAACTAATCCTGGCAGTATACTATCAGTTCATCGAGAGAAACCTTATGCTCCTCACCGGAATCCATACTGCGTACCATGGCCACTCCCTCGGCCAGTTCATTCTCACCAATTATGATCCCGTAGGCTGCCCCCTTGCGGTCTGCATCCTTCATCTGCCCCTTAACACTGCGCCCTCCATAATCCATCTCCGCCTTTATACCAGCCTCTCTGAGCAGCTTTAAATGGCGAAAGGCCTCATAGCGAGCCCTGGAGCCGATGGTGATTAGATAACAGTCCATGCTATCATCCATTTCTGGAGCCCTCTCCTCAGCCTGAAGGGAAAGAAGGAGCCGTTCCAGCCCCATGGCAAAACCAATGCCCGGTACCTCCTGGCCACCAATCTCAGCTGCCAGACCATCATAGCGGCCTCCACCCAGCAGAGCATCCTGTGCTCCCAGGTTGCTATCGATTATTTCAAAGGCAGTACGGGTATAGTAATCCAGTCCCCGCACCATCTTGGGATCAAGACGATAATCTATTCCTGCCACCTGCAGATAATTCTTAACGGCGGCAAAGTGCTGGTTGCAATCCTGACAGAGATAATCAAGGATCAGAGGGAGCTCTTCATCCCCCCTGCCACACTCCTTATTCTTACAGTCCAGGATCCGTAAGGGGTTAGTCTTCAGTCTCCGCTGACAGTCAGAGCAGAGATCTGTGGCCCGCTTCTCCAGTCGCTCCCGTAACCCATCAAGGTACTGCCCCCTGCATTCCAGACAACCGATAGAGTTTAAGTGCAGCTGGTTGTTCTCAAGCCCCAGCGAAGAAAGCAGCTCCCTGGCCAGAATGATTACCTCAGCATCAAGAGCCGGGTCACTGCTGCCCAGGGCCTCGATCCCGGTCTGGTAAAACTGACGCTTGCGCCCGGTCTGTGGCCGTTCATATCGAAACATGGGACCAAAGTAATAGTATTTTAAGGGCTGGGCCTGTCCGTAAAGACTCTCTTCCAGATAAGCCCTGACCACCGAGGCTGTATTCTCAGGCCGCAGGGTAATACTGCGATCCCCCCGGTCAGAGAAGGTATACATCTCCTTCTGTACAATATCTGTAGACTCTCCAATACCCCGCTGAAAGAGCTCAGTGGGTTCAAGCACTGGAGTCCTTATTTCCCAATAATTATAACGATGGTAGAGCCCTTTAAAGATCTCTTCAACCCGATTCCAGGTTTTTGTCTCCTCAGGAAAGAGATCATCAGTGCCCCTGAGACGCTGTATTTCCAATTTTACTCCTCCTAATCAATAACT
>CAZXKH010000083.1:0-7694 GCA_964641385.1 uncultured Clostridia bacterium
TACGGGGTATTCCAATGAAACATCAGCTAAGAAGACTGCTTAAAGCAGTTAAGAATCCTCGCTCCATGAGCGAAGCGAATGGGCGGGGAGTATGTCAATGTGCCCTTTTCAGGCAGCGGGTGAAATAACTGTCAGGGAGGAGATAAGGGTCAAAATCAGTATTCCTCCTCTTCAGAGGCTTGAAATAATGGAAAAGAAAAAGGCCTTTGATTATCAGGGACAGGCTCTGGAAATACCTGCTGCAGCCCAGCTGAGGGTAAAGAGTAACTCTCCCTGGCAGCTAACAGTTAAGGCCGAGCCCCTGGAAGGACAGGTTGCACCACAGTTAAGTGTTAAAGGAACGGGAGAGCAGTATGCAGGTGCTTTAGAGGTTACGGGCAGGGAACCCGGCATAACTTTACTTACCATTGATGCCTATCTGCCAGCATCAGATCTCAGTGAAGGAAAATATAGTCTTGATCTCTATTTTCAGCTTTCCAGTCTTTAATTAGATGGTGCTAATGGTGAGGAAGATACCTCCCTCATAGTCTCCAATGGGATCAACAAAATGGACATTTAACCTCAGATCCAGTGATATTTCTTTGCTTCCTGGTGCAATCTCCTCAATAATCTGTCCCTGCTCTGAGGTTAGTGGTTTCCATTCATTCTCATATAGACGCCATTCCAGCCTGCTGATTGGGATCTCACTCTCACGGCTGGTTAGATTCTCTTCCGGGGAGGAGATCCAGAGGGCATAGGGTGTATTGCCAGCTGCAGATATTTTTACTGCCGCTGGCTTTTCTCTTATTATCCTTCCCTTTCTTTCTTCTCCCTCCAGAATGTCTGCAGCAGTAAATTGAATATCCTCTCTGTCGATACAGATCCTGAGCAGGGAAGGGATTTCTATTCTAACTTCTATGAATTCCTGGGCAAGTTGTTCTCCTGACATTACAGGCTGTGAAATAAGCACCAAGAGCATAATTACCGGTAGAATAATATGAAACCTTTTCATGCTTATACCCCCATTTTCTTCTATTTCCATAGTTCCCATCTGGTACCAAAGACCAGTCTTTCATCTCCCTCCCGGTCTATACTGTAACCCAGGAGGAGATAAAAGGGTTCAAAGAGTCTATAACCTACAGTTGTCTGCAGGCTGCTGTAATCTTTCTCATGGCTGTAGTCCAGCTGAAAGAGTGTCTTTGAGCCACGGAGCTCACTCTTTACCTGCCAGTATGATGATATTAATTCCCTTTCTGAGAGATCATAGACCAGGGGCCAGAAGCCTGCTGAGAGGACTACCCGTGGTGAAACTTCAACCCTTTCACTAAAACCCAGGGCCAGATAACCTCCCTTTTCCCGGGGGTTAAAGACCTGCAGGCCCAATCTAAGGTTCTCCTCAAGCCGCCTCTCCAGGCAGATTGAATAATGGTTTTCATTGCCTGATAATTCCAGGCGGTTATTCTGGTTGAACCACCAGGCAGCTGCAATGGATTGTAGCTTATCTGAGCCCAGCTCACTGGTGGTCATAAAATAGTTTTCCAGGAGAGGCTCTTCTCTTTTCCATAAAAGGTTGCCCAGCCCATCCATGGAGGCAGTGCTAAGGGAATCCTCTCCAGGATTTCTGCTGCCAGGATAGGCAGTAACGTAGAGAGCAAAGAAGCGCTCCTCTGTTCTTGATTTTCGATAAAGAAGCTCGCTTTTCTGACTGGAGATCTGTTGTCTCAGGATCCCGACTAACTGATGGTTTCCCTCTTCAACCCAGATCTTTGTTTCCAGGTCTCTTATCTCAGAGGAGGTGTCTAGTGCAATCTCTGATAGAACCCTGTTCTTGTTATCTATTCTTTCTGGAGTGATGGATAGCTTCAATCCCTGTCTTCTGGTTTCATGGTTGCCCGAGTCCTTTAACAAAGAGGTTGCTTCTTCTAACAGGCTGATCACTGCCCGGTTATTAAGGGTGGTTACCAGGGTGGGACTGGATAGCTGAAGCTGATTGCTCTGTTCTAACAGGCTGTCAATACTGAGTATGGAAGGGGGAATGCCCTGCATCAGCCTTAGAAGGTCCTCTCGATGAATAAACTCAAAGGGAGCATTTTTGGAGTTTTCCAGCTGCAGGCTTAGTTCCTCCAAACCCAGGCTGCTGCTCTGGCTTTCCTTTAGCTCCACTACATCAAAACGGTAGGTAATCTGATTGCTTCCGCCGGTATCTAAATATTTTAGGCGGGCCTCAATATCGCGCATGGTATCCTCGGAAGCAGTGACCACCAGCAGATTGCTTTCCGGTGTATGAGATATCTGGGCCCCATAGGATGATAACATGTGGGCAGCTGTTACCGGGGGCAGGTAGTTGACCTCAAAATAATCTGTTCTGGCCAGATGGGGAAAGAGTGGTGATGAGGGATCCAGACTCCCCACCAGATAGTAGTCATCTCTTCTGGCAAAGTGATAGGGGGTTCCAATTAACATCCGCTCAAGGGCTTCTTCAATGGTAATGCCCTTCAGGTCAAGACTGACTCTTCCCGCAACTCCCTCTTCAACCAGGATGTTGATCCCTGCCTGATAAGCCAGATCCTGTAGTGCTGATCTTAAGTCAGTTTCGTGAAAAAATAGATCAATTGTATTCCCGGCCTGGATGGGAAGAGAAAGGTGGATCAGAATGATCAGGAACAGAACCACTTTTAACGCTTTCATAGTCATTACTAAACCCTCCATCTACAGATTCAGTCTGGATCTCTGGGGTAAGAAAGACCAGCAGTTCCCTTTCGCTTACCCTTTCAGAACTCTGCATAAAGAGCCAGCGCACCAGGGGGATACGACCCAGGATCGGTACCCTGCTTTCATAATCTGATTCCTCTTCCACAGTAATTCCGGCCAGGATCATGGTTTCTCCACTTTTAGTGAAGACTGTTGTTGACATTTCACTGCGTCTGACCACCAGTCCACTCTGATTGTCCTGGGTGAAGTGGCTGATATCCGGTTCGATACTGATCTGGATCCCATCTCCCCTCAGGATCCTGGGTGTTACCTCCAGGGAGACCCCTACATCAACCCGTTCTGTATGGGTGTCTTCGTCATTGGGATTTAGAAAAATGATTCTCTCTTCTCCCACAAAGAGCTGGGCCATCTCCCGATCAGAGACCAGTATCCTTGGATTTGCCCTTATCTTGGCCTCCTGTTCTCCCTCCAGAATCCTCAGTCTACTTAACAGCTCGCCATAGATATCACTGCCCAGATTAAGGGTACCCCTCTCCAGGCTGAAAAAGGCCTCTCCTTCATGGTCTGTTACCTGGTCCTTTTCTGCTGTTAATTGGAAGAGATCGGCACCCCTTTCCTTTAAGACTTCGGTAGATATTTCGGTAACAATGGCCTTAATCAGCACCTGCTTTTGTGGCCTATCTATCTGTGCCAGGTCTTCTTTCAGGTTCTCAATTATTGGTCTGGGGGCACTGACATTGAACAGATCCCTGTCGGTGCTGTAGCTGTAATAGCCATCATAAAAGGAGGGCAGGAGCTGGTGGGCCTCAGAGGCAGAGATATAGTTTAACTTTATAGTCTCTGTCTCTACCAGGTGTTGAAAGATCCTGCTTCTGGAATCAGGAAGCCCCACCAGATAATAATCATCTATCTTCTGGTAGGTATAACCTCCACTGATCAACATCATCTCCAGGGCCTTCTCTAAGGGCACATCCTCTAAGTCCATGGTAATGACCCCTCTGACTGTTTCATCGGGAATAATGTTGATTCCGGTCTGCAGGGCCACTTCATTTAAGGCCTCCCGGATATCGGTCTGATAGAACAGGGTGGAGACAAGGGGTTCTTCTTCTACTTCCCCTGCTGTTAGGGGAAGGGCAGTCAATAACAGTAGAATTAACACAGTGCAGAAAATATTCTTCACCGTTTATTCCTCCTCAATCGGCTCTAAAACAACTGGTATCTCATCAGTTGCCAGTTCTTCTCCTAAATGTTCGACTCTAACCTCAGCCCGATATTCACCAGGTTCAAGATTACCAGCTGTTGTTACCAGATGGGAAGTCATACCTGGCAGAATCCGATCAACATCCTCCTGTAAGGATAATCGCAGGGTTCTCTGAATATCTCCACTTTCATCACGCAGATAGATCCTTGCTTCTGGAGCCAGATGAACCAGGCCTTTATTACTTACAGTTGCACTGAAGAGATATTCATCACCAAATACCTTTGTTGTAAGATCCAGAAACTCTACCGCATAATCGTGTTCTTCACCGATCAGGATCTCCATATCAATCTCACGGGTCTCTAAGTGTTCACCACTATCTGAAAAGACACCAACCTGTAGAGTACCGTAATACCCAGCCTCAGCAATGTCACGGGGAGTTCTTAAGACAAGTACAGTCCGACCTGATCTGCGTGCATCAAGTTCCATCTCCTGATCACCCCGCAGCTGTAAATCAACCTTTTCAAATATGGAGTGGGGATAGTCTGGCTCTATCTCCTGACCCCCGATCTGGACCAATAGGGGATCACCGGTACGGTTTCTGATACTCACCGACTGGGTGGTGGATCCTCCTGGACGCAGGGTCTCCTGTATGGCTTCAGGTTCCACCTCTACATACTCCATCCGTTCAAGATCAAGGAATTCATCATCAAGTTCTACGCTTTTTCGCTGGATAATCTGACGTCCCTCAGAATAATACATAAAGAGCTGCAGATCATAGCTTCCAGGATGGAGGGGTTCAGTAATCTGACCGGAAAAAAGGACCTCTGAACCGGGATAGATACGCTGCACATCCCTGCCGGCTGATGCTGCTGCCTGGCTTCTCAGAATAACACGTTCAATTAGCCTGCGGTCCTCATCCCGCACTGTGACTTCAGCTGCTGCATGGTAATGCAGTGGAGAGGGATTATTTAAATGTACAGAAAGCAAAGGATTATTCTCTTCATCTGCCTGAAGACTGAAATCCAGCACCTCGGCTTCCTCTCTCAGGCCAGGACGATCAACATTGATGTTAATTCGCACAGCATACCTTACCCGGAAGGTGATACCTGTTTCAGCTTCATCGACTACAGGTTCGATCATAGCAACCACAGTATGGGAGCCTGCAGCATCATAGGGAACATTTACTTCACCCTTTACTCTGGTCTCTTCATCAGGGGGAACTATGATCTCATTACTTTCAAGGTTGATCCAGTCTATTGCTGAGTGTTTATCTGTGTCACCCTTCTCATAGCTGAGACCACCGGTTATCTGCTGGGTGGGGTGATAGAGGTTTAATTCCACACTTTCCTGTGTGCTTCCAGGTGTAAGGAGCAGTTCAAAGCTTTCACTGTCTCCGGGACTCAGGTTAAGATCTATTACAAGGGGGCGAACACCAACGGCATTGCTTTTAGGAGTTATGGATAATAGTAAAAGCATGATAATCAAGATAACAATTTTTCTCTTAGGCATCCAATCACCTTCCTGGTAATAAATGGTTTAAGTAATTTCCATTATAAGATTAAGCCACAAAAAGGTCTCTTTTGCAATATATCAACTAAAACCATACTATATAGGGCATTGTATTAAGCTGCCAGCCACTATATATAGTAGCCATATTTATACTTAGACCTTTCTGTGAGAGAATTATTATAAATATTTATAAATAACATTTTGGTTATCCTCTGTTCAAGAATATTAGTGCCATTCTTTTATTATCAGGAGGGAGGATAGAGATTTAGCCCTTTATCTCTGACCTCCCTCCCTTTATAGCCATTTTATCCTGGATGTTTTAATCATTGGAGATAGCAGAAATGGTTAATATTTTTTCATCTGAGTATAAACCGGCCTCCAGGTTCCACCATTCTTCACTGTAGGCTTTTTCCCTATCAAATACTGCTTCGATTACAACATTGAGCTTGCCTGGTCCTATGCCATTGATTTCAATCTCTGTATCATCATTCCCGGGATCAAAGGAAACAGTGGTACTATTATAGGTATAATAGTATGTTATCCAGTCATCCAGCTGGTTATCAAAACCCTGCGATTTGGTAGCAAATTTAATATTAATCGGTGTATTGCTGGCAATGGACCCGGTAACCTCTGCCGACTGTTCGCCAGAATCCCCAACAAAAATCAGGAGTTCTATGCTGTTAGCATCAAGATCAACTGAAGCGAACTCCTCTAACTCAACATGGACATCCATAGTGTCCTGTAGATCTATTGCTTGTGTAGCCGAGGACTGTAGCAGGCATATACAGATAAGAACTGGCAACAGGATTCCAAAAAGCATTATCTTGTTCTTTATACTCTTATCATTCATAATTAACACCTTCTTTTGCCATTAAAGACAATTATTCAATTTGATATCTAAATTAATGTTCCGGGATTAGGATTTCTTAAAGCTAGTCAGAGCAGGATATATAGGAGGAGCTTAATAGCTCCTCCTATTTCCTTTTTAATTCTCCAGATTACACTGTTTTTTGATTAAATTTCTCCAATAGTAATCTCAACAGTACCTTTATAGGTATTAGCTTCATATTTTTCTACTTCAGGTAGCAGTACGGCCAGGTCTACAGTGTAATCATTGGGGTTGGCGTGGTTAAGTCCTGAGGCATCATAGGTATGGTTAAAGCTGGTCGGATTATCTCCATCAAATTCTTTCTGAAGTTCAGCATTACGAAGATAATTAACAACTTCAAAGAAATAGTCTTCTTCTTCAAACCAGTCGCTGCCAGGATTAAAAGATACATCAACTTTGATGTCTGTGTTGCTCACTATATCAAATTTACCGTGTACATCTCCTACTACTGCAATCTCATCATACTCTCCCCATTTATCAGCTGCAGATGCGTTCATCAGGGACTGGTCTGTACAACCAGCTACTCCATTAAATACGTAGTAACCGGCTTCACCCTTCATTGTTAATGGGGGCGAAGCTTCATCTGCCATATTTCTTTCAACATTTAGTTCGGCATAGGGTAGATTCTCTACCCATACTTCGATATCTTGCGTATCATCAAAGGCCATGGTGGCCATACTCATTACCAGAACCATTACCAGTGCCAGACTGAAAATCGTCAGTTTTTTCATTAAAATAATTCCTCCTCATTGGTTTAACTCTCTTTTTTTCTTTCACTTTGGCCGGTTTCACCACTGGCTCTTCTCACCCTGTTGGTGACCAGTTAAAGGATGAGGGGTCATTGCCTCCAATGAGTTGGTACACTTCTGTTCTTCCTGCTAAATAAAACGATACCTGTGTTAATAACCCTTCCTCATATATCACCTCCATTGAGGACATTGTTCTCGCCTGCTATTTATCTTTTATTTCCCTGAGATTTAAGTAGGGAAAAACATTTTCATATATAACTTTAGTATTCTGTAACCGTAAAGACCATAGTTCCAGTATATTTTCCTGCTTTAATCTCATTCCAGTCAGTCTTACCATCGTAAAGAAAGAATACCTTGAGATTTGAACCAGAATAGTTATTTCCTGTCATGATAGGGGTGCGCCCCTTATCTGGTAGCTGGATATAATCATCCACTGGTGTCTCTGAGCTTAGAGCGAAGGAGAAGCGCTTTTGACCAATTGTTTCCTCTGGCTGCTCTTCATGGATCAGCATATTCTCAAGGATCTCCATCTCAACTCTCCAGTCATTATGGTTGCTGGTAAGATCAAGGGTGACATAATCCCCGGGTATGATCGGTTCATAAATACCAGGTCTGTTAATCTTAAAGGTCATTTTATCGGGCTTAACCTTCAGAT
>CAZXKH010000084.1:0-7676 GCA_964641385.1 uncultured Clostridia bacterium
CATCGATGGCTGATATATTCTTGCCTATTATCTCCTCTTCACTATAACCCAGTCTTCGAAAAACCTCGTGATTGGCATATAAAATCTCCCCTGCAGGAGAAAGCCAGAGTATCAATAGGGAAGCATTATCGATTGAAAACTGCTTTAACTGTAACTCCTTTTCAGTCTCCCTGGCTTTACTAATATCCATTGAAACTGTCAGTACATGCCTCCTCCCCTCCATATCAAAGGGATATAGATGTGACAGGACAGGAAAGGACTCTCCATCCTTTTTCACCAGGTTCATCTCTCTTACATAACGCTTCCCCTCATTAATAGTCCTATGAATTGCTGGCAGCTCTGCCAGCCCTTCTTCGGGAATAGCCTGGGAGATTGGTAAACCCAGCAGCTCATCCAAATCATCAAGATCATCATAACCAAAAATACTGGCTGCACCGGGACTAAACTCCTTTATAATTGCATCTTTACCATCATCAACAGGTTCAACAATTGCATAGTACAGATCCTGGCAGGTATTGAAAATGGCTTCTAATTTCTGTTGCTCCTTCTTTATCTCTGTTATATCCAGAGAAGCTCCGATTATCTTTTCAACTCTATCATCAACAATCAGGGGAGAAAGCCTTGTTAATAGATACTTCTCTCCAGCAGGTGCTTGTATTCTCTGTTCAAAGCTTATACTTTCTTTCTCCTCCAGACACTTCACCAGATATTCCTCCAACAACTCTCCCCCTTCATCACCCATGACCTGAACCGGGGTCTTACCTGTTATCCTTTCTTGTTCATCAATACCCAAGAGAGCAGCCTGGTAGGCATTAATCCTCTGATAATAGAAGTTTTGCTCCCGGTCAACATTAACCAGAAAAAGTGCACTCATCGCATTGGAGTAAATAACCTCATACTCCTTTGATAACCTCTGAATCTCCATCTGCTTCTCTTTTCTCAGTGAAATATCCTGATGAAGGATAAGTGCTCCCTCACCTATAGGTGTTACCTTTAATTCAAACCATCGGCGCTGATCAGCAAAATTATCAGAGTACTCCTGTGAAAAAAACTCCCTTTTACCTCTAATTACCTCTTTAATTCCCTTTACAGCCTCCCCAAGCTTATCAATGTCTGCAATTTCAGAATTCTCTATTGCTTTAAAATAATTTGTTCCTATCTGACAGGGTTCCAGAGAGGTATTAGAACTGGCGGCTAACTTATCCCATCTGGCGTTAACACACTCTATCTTACCCTCCCTGTTAAGAATAGCAGCACTGTAAGGCAATGAATTCAGTAACTTTTGGAGGCCTCCCTCATTTGCTGGTTTATTTGGTAGATCAAACTCTTCGCTAATAATAATCACCTACCCTGTTACAAAAAATTAGGAGTAAAACAGAATAAAATTGCCTTAATAAGAATATTTATTATGTATATTAATGTATTCGCTAAAACCCATAAATATCCTCTTTTTTCTTTATTTTTGCTCTCCCTTCCTCTCACCAATAAATCCCTGATCTCAGTTGTTAGATCAGGTTTAATGCGTAAACCTTCTATTATATCAGTTGAAGATTTCCTTTATTATTCTAAGGCGCTCAGGCTTAATTTTTCCCTAAAAAGCAACTTAGAGGCCCTATTATGCAATCTCATTGCAGCAGGAAAAAGGAAAATATCAATAGCTATCCAAAGTACATCAGTTACCATATCCTCTGCTAAAGCTAATACATAATTCATCTGCCCTGAAAATAAAGGAGCATCAATCCCCTCTTTTTCAGAAATTGATGCCCTGACCTGATTGCCGTACTTATCTGTTGACACCTAAGCCTTCAAGATCTTCATCCCTTAGATAGGGAACTGTTTTTATATAAGATAGTTGCTGCCGTTAAAAGTATGCCTCAGGCAAAGATTAATCCTTTGTTTTCTCCAGGACAACACCTTTAACTAAATCCTCCTCAGCCTGGTAGGGCAATGTTACATGTCCCAGTCCCCCATTGCTCTGCTGCCATTCCAGCATTGTTTCCACTGCATTCTCATTTCTGGCCCAGGCCCTTCTGGCCACACCACCATGTACATCCCAGTCCAGAGATGATTTGATGATTTCATCTGTCTCTTGACTGCCATCAAGCACCAGCCCAAAACCACAGTTAAAGGATTTACCGATCCCCACCCCTCCACCATTGCTCTGAACTGCCAGAGTCATACCCCGGGCTACATTACCGGCAAAACAGTGGATGGACATTTCGGCCATAATATTACTACCGTCTTTTATATTGGCGGTTTCCCTAAAGGGGGAATCTGTACCCCCGGTATCGTGGTGATCGCGGCCCAGCATAATTGGTCCAATTGAACCCTTGCGGACCATTTTATTGAATTCAAGTGCTATCTTAACCCTTCCCGGGCCATCTGCATAAAGGATCCTGGCCTTAGAGCCAACCACCAGATCATTCTGCTCCGCATCTTTAATCCAGTGATAATTGTCATAATCCTGAGAACGCCTGGCCGGATCTATGCATTGAGCCGCAGCCTGATCAGTCTTTCTCAAATCCTCATCACTACCACTTAAACAGACCCAGCGGAAGGGACCATACCCATAGTCAAAACAAACTGGGCCCATAATATCTTCAACATATGAAGGAAAGATAAAGCCCTTATCGGGATTCCTTTCATCGAGAGCAATCTCTACTGCACCGGCATCATATACTGCCTTCATAAAACTATTCCCGTAATCAAAGAAATAGGCCCCCCTATCAACCAGTGCTTTAATATGATGAAAATGTTTAACCAGTGAGCTATCCACTGCTGATTTAAATTCCTCAGGACTGTCGGTCAATAAAGTGCGGGCCTGATGATAGGTATAACCAGCTGGTATATAGCCTCCATGATAGGCATCATGGCAGGAGGTCTGATCTGATACCAGATCAACCTGGATCCTGTTATCCACAATATAGCCCAAGAGATCAACAATATTACCATGATACGCAATGGAGACTGCCTCACCACTGGCACGATAATCCCTGACCCAGGAAAAGACTTCGTCAAGATCATCAGATGCCTTACTGACCCAGTTCTGTCTTTTACGGGTGGCAATAGCCGATTCATCTACCTCAGCTATAATTCCAACCCCACCGGCTATCTCTATAGCCTTAGCCTGAGCTCCACTCATACCCCCCAAACCAGAGGTGACATATAGCTGTCAACTAAGGTCTCCATCAAGAGCATTACCCAAAAACTTACGACCGGCATTTAAAAGAGTGTTATAGGTACCATGAACTATTCCCTGTGGACCAATATACATCCATCCTCCGGCAGTCATCTGGCCATAGTTAGCAACACCAAGGGCTGCAGCCCTGTTGAAATGCTCGGTATCATCAAACATTCCAATCATAAGGGCATTGGTTGATATTACCCGTGGTGCTTCGGGTTTGGAAGGGAATAACCCCAGAGGATGCCCAGAATGTACAACCAGTGTCTGCTGTGAAGTCATCTCCTGCAGATACTGCTTGAGCAATAAGTACTGCATCCAGTTCTGACATACCTGCCCGGTCTCTCCATAGGTTACAAGTTCGTAAGGATAGAGGGCAACTTCAAAATCCAGATTGTTATCAATCATCAGCTGCAGAGCTTTACCTTCCAGAGTATGACCCTGGTATTCTTGAACAGGTTTGGCCCTGATTTCTCCCTGAGGCCGATAGCGATAGCCATAAATACGACCTTTGGTCAACAGTTCATCCATAAACTCTGAAGCCAGTTCCTCATGTAATTCAGAGGGAATATAACGCAAAGCATTCTTTAGGGCCAGTTCCATTTCAGCCTGATCTAGGTTTAATTTTCTTTTGGGCGCCCTCCTAATATCCTTGCGAAACTCCTCTTTTTCAGGAAGTTCTGAGGGAAGTTTAATTTTCATAGCCTCTTGAACCTGAAAATTAAAGGAATCCCTTTGCATAGTAAGCACCTTCTTTTAAATTATGATTTATCAGTAATTTTAATACTCTCCTGATCTGCATTTAACTCAATTAGGTCTCCAATTTCTACAGCACTATAAAAATCCTCTTCCACCCTGTCCACCAGAGGGATATCCATAATAATTGAAGTGGCCACCAGCACGGTATCAGGATACTTTATGATCATACCACAGGGGGCATTGTCCTGCAGCTGCAACTGATAAAGACCATCAGCCTGTACAACCGAGCTCCCCTTTCCTCCAGGGAAAATAATTATCTTATTGGCAATATTTACTCCCTCCAGATCGTGATCCCTTTCGATGACTACTCCACTCTCGGGATCAACCAGATAAAAACAGATTGGATCACTGGAGATGACTACTTTGCCCTCAGCCTGCCCCCGGGCTATCTTATGGCAACTATATGACTTCATTACAACTCCCCCTTAATTGCTGCTTCAACACAACCAGGCAGATCTGAAATAATAAAATCCATATTTCTTCTCCTGGTATAATAAGCACATTTAGGTGAATCAGTGATACCGGTTTGACCTGAGAGAAATTTCCAGCAGGGCTGATCGATACAGGTCTCTGTTACCAGATGACCCCCTGCTTCTTCTATAACCTGCAGATAACCCATCTTATCAGCCAGAGATTTAGTCAAGTTTGAAACACAGACCCAGAAGGGCACTGAAAACTCCTCTGCTCCCAAGTTCTCAACAATCTGGCCGATCTGTTCAATATTTAAGTGTGGACAACCAAAGAGGGCAAAATCGATCTTTCCTTCCCTCTCAGTCAGCTTTTTCTGCGTCTTCGCCAGATCCTCCTCAGTAATTATTACCCTTTCTTTCGGTTCCTCATTCTGGAAGGCCTCCTCTAAGGTAAGGGCTTCCGGTGTAAATCCAGCAATATGATACATGGAAACAGCACCAGCAGTATTAAGCTGAGCTCCCAGGTTCATTAGGGCCTGAGGAGCAATCTTATCCGGCAGACCGGTAAAGACAGGAATAATATCCCTATAATCCACCTTGGGTGGTAGAGCAAAGCCCAGCAGCTGGTAATCAAAATCCGATGCTATCTCTGCCCTCACCTCCACCAGCACTTCACCCTTTCTGTTTTCCTCCAGTAAAAGCCCATAGAGAGGGACCCGACCGGTTACTGCAGCACAGAGGGCACTCTGAGCTGATTCCCGGTTGGTCCTGGCACCATAGACTGAATTAACAAAGGGAGTGGCACTTGATTCAGAAAAGGCAATAATTTCACCGAAAAATGGTATGTTGTTCTCCAGATAGGGTGTGCAGTTATAAGTCAGGGTGGCACCGATCTCTTGATATGCTTTTCTCGTCCTTTGCACAATATCTATCTCTTCCGGAGTAAAATCGATGTATTCCTGAAAATATTCCAGATTATAGGGGGGGTTCACTGTGGGGGATACCCTGCATTTACCACCCTTATTAAGTATTTTTTCCACAAACCATAGATCTGCCTCCTGATTACTTAAAGCAACATGAGCCCTGCTGATTTCAACCATTCTTTCAGCACCAAAGGCCTCTCCAATGGCCCTTTGTACCTCCATGGCCAGGGCCAGGCCTTCACCATATTTGCCCTTCAGCATATCCTGCTCTTCTTTAGTTAGTTGCATCTTATCCTCCTTCAGATAAAAGCTGGTACGCAGCAATATTATAAAGACTCTCTTCCTTGATCAAGGGTACTCCTCAAACACTTCCAGCTACAGGCAGGCAGTCCCCTCCACGGGGCAAAACACCAACCTTTCCAGCTGGTTTAATTTTTAAAGCACAATCCACAGCCTTCTGTAAACTGTTAAAGGGCCTGTATCCCAGTACTTCAATTTCCTGATGGGTTAAACCCTCTGTAACAATAAATATATCAGCCCTTTCCCTTATCTTCGCATTGGTAATAGCCAGATCAGCTGCTATTAGATCAAGATCCTTATGTAATAGAGATGACTCCCGGGCAGTTCTGCAGGCCTGATGGTAGCTCTTTGGCAACCACTTACATAATCCAGGGTGGTTGCTCTCTAAACCCTCGGGACAGGGAGCAAGAAATACAATAATCCCCCTTTTTTTAACGGCCAAGGATGCTGAGATCAGGCTTTTATCGGCCTGCCACCAATCAAGATCAAAGGGAAAGGAACTGACAACCACAATCTCAGCTGGAGTATCTATGTTAACACCATATGCCTGGCGGGATTTTTCAGCACCCCTTCTATGGGCTTTGATAAAGTCTCCAGCATAGATTCCTGCCACTTCGTTGTTACTGTTATTAACTAGATTAACTATAAAATCCAGCCCAACTTTTTCAGCAACCCTTTCTATTCCCTGACGGCAGGGGTTATCCAGTCTACCCAGGGGTATTTCCTCCAGCAGAGCAGCTGCAATATGTGTGGCCGCAGTAGTAGAATAACCACAGATCCCGGGAGCAACAATTTTCCCCCCCCCGGAGTATCCTGCATCAGAATGAGGAACAATACTCCCCAGACCGATTATGAAATCAGCCTCTAAAGCATGCCTGTTGACCTCAATGGGGATCTCTTTTTCACCTGCTCTTACCTTCCCCAGATCTCTTAAGCTGCTCTCATCCAGGTAATCATGCTGGATGATATGGTAGTTTTCTACCACACCCCTGCCCAGCTTATCATTAATCTCATCAGCGGTCATTATTCTATGGGTCCCAGGAGCAGTCATGATGGTAATATTGTCCCTTTTTACTCTTTGCTCTATATAAGGAAGCAATACCGACAGTATCCTGGCCACAGGCGTATTCCTGGTACCATCTTCCACCAGGATTAGAACCGCTTCCTTATGCTGAAGCAATTCTGCCAAGGGTTTGCAGCCAATGGGATGATCGAGACTGTCTTCTAGTTCTGCAGCAAAGTTTGCGATTGGTGGGATAGGTTCCATTTGACCAACAAAGGATAGTCTATCCCCGGGGATGTTAAATGTTAGTTTCTTTTTTCCATATGGAATCTCGATACACTCTTCTTTGGTCATCTATTATGCCTGCCTTCACTAATCAGGATTGTGTTATATTAGACCAAGCAGTCTTGGCACAAAGAGAGTTAATTGAGGGAAAATACCCACTATAATCAATACTGTAATATGAATTGTAATAAAGGGTAAGATCTCTTTAAATATATCCTCCACCTCGGCCCCGGAAACAGAAGAAGCGGTAAAGAGACAGAGTCCCAGGGGAGGGGTGATTAACCCAATTAACATGGCCACAACAATAATTACTCCTGTCTGTAGTGGATGAAAACCTATCTGCACCATTGCCGGCGGCAGCACAGCAGACAGCATTATGATACTGGCTCCTGCCTCCAGCCAGGTACCCAAAAAAAGCAAAAACAAAAGAATAATCAGGAACAAAAGAATTTGGTTTTCTGTTATATCCAGCAAGAGTCCTGCCAGCCTTCTGGGGATACCCTCCATGGCCAGTAACCAGCCCAATATATCTGCTGCTCCTATGATCAGGAATAGAATGGCAGATGTTTTGACGGCCTTAATTAAAACTTTGGGCAGATCGGAGAACCTTAATTCTTTAAACAATAAAAACCCTACCAGTATTGCATAGCCACAGGCAATTGCTCCGGCCTCTGTAGGAGTAAAAATACCTCCTAAAATACCTCCCAGAATAATAAGAGGCATAATCAGGGCCGCAATAGAATCCTTGGTAACAGCAATAAACTCCTTCCTGCTTGTTTTGATCGTGGTTTTGGGTAAATTTTTTCTTTTAGCAA
>CAZXKH010000085.1:0-7622 GCA_964641385.1 uncultured Clostridia bacterium
CAGTGGTGTAAATTCCTGTAGAATCTCCATTAACTGAGAGGAAACACGGCTGTACTTTTCACCATTGACAGGCAGAAACACACCCCTGGGACAGCGGCGTCGTGCCTCCCGAAGCGGCATGGCAGAATGGATACCAAAACTGCGTGCCTCATAAGAAGCAGCAGATACCACCCCCCTTGAATCAGGATCTGACCCCCCTACAATTACAGGCCTATTACGGATTGAAGGGTCATCCCTCTGTTCTACAGCAGCAAAGAAGGCATCCATATCAACATGTAGAATAGGGCTCTTCATCTTCTAAGCCCCCTGACAATTAAAGAGTAAGCCATCCCTATTTATGCTCTTCCCTTTCCATGGCCAGCTCCAGCAGGCGCTCTATTA
The DNA here is from genome assembly GCA_964641385.1 of uncultured Clostridia bacterium. Classification (GTDB taxonomy): domain Bacteria; phylum Bacillota; class Halanaerobiia; order CAZXKH01; family CAZXKH01; genus CAZXKH01. Next base: position 382 of record CAZXKH010000085.1, read on the forward strand.
ACTGTGGCCCCTGAAGACCACTCTCCCTCCAAAGCATGGGGTACATACTGTAGCGGGTAAAACCAGGCATAGTATTGATCTCATTGACCAGCAGCTCATTCTCCCGGGAAAGGAAGAAATCAACCCTGGCCAAACCATAGGCATCAATGGTTCGAAAGGCCTCCACAGCCAGATTTCGAATCTCTATTTTCACATCTTCCCTGATCCTGGCAGGTATAATTAAATCGGTTAAGCCTTCACCGTACTTGGCCTGGTAATCATAAAAACCCCTCCTGGGAACAACCTCTCCCGGTACAGAAACACAGAGCTCGCTACCTCCCAGAACACTGCATTCAAGCTCCCTGCCCACCACAGCCTCCTCCACCAGCAGCTTATCATCGTGGGCGGCTGCTTCTCTGAGAGCAGAAGAGAGCTCACTCTCCTTACTAACCCTGGAAATGCCGACACTGGAACCCATATTGGCAGGCTTAACAAAACATGGATAACCAAAGTATTCCCTGATCTTTCTCTTTAGTGATTCTGAGCCAGAATCCAGTTGCTGATAGGAGGCCACAAGATAACTGGCCTGTGGTAACCCCCTGGCGGCAAAGGAGCGCTTCATCATCTCTTTATCCATTCCCATAGCTGAACCCAAAACCCCACTGCCAACATAGGGAAGATGCATCATCTCCAGCAGACCCTGCAGGGTCCCATCCTCACCCATGGGCCCATGGAGGACAGGAAAGACGAGATCAAGCCCCTTAAGCAGTTGATAATCAAATAACTCCCTGGTGCGGATCCCTTTCAGAGAACCATTCTTCAGGCCCTCTGCTGATGCTTCTGGGCCCAGCCAGCATCCATCAGGAGTAATACCGATGGGCACCACCTCATAACCAGCCTCCTTAATCGACCTGAGCACAAAGGAGGCCGACATTAAAGAAACATCATGTTCACCGGACTCTCCTCCAAAGATTACCCCAACTCTCCAACCGCGATCCATATCTGTCCCCTTTCTACAACAAGATAATTATTATCTTTTAAGAAATAATTGACTGATGTTTCCATACTATTATCAGAGCTAGTTCTTCAGCAGATATCAATTTCCTGCCTGTCATTTACTGGCTACAGGCAGGTAATTAAATCAAAATAGAGAATAAAGAGATCAGGACCGGTATCCTCCTCACAGGCTCTCAGTCATCTAACATCAATCTGAACATGAGGAGAGCACCATCTCACCTCTCAAGCTTGTTGTAATAATTACTGGGGTTTATACCCTCAGTCCTAATCTTCAGTAGAGAGAATGGCATCCATGCCTGAGAGATGAAGGTAGTGGCAACATGGGCACCATAAATACTCTTCAGTTTGCAGAAAAAAATTAGCTCTGTTAACCCTGTTGATGGATTAAGGCAAGGGATTTCTGGCTACCCTGATAAGAGGTATTATTGGTTCATCCAGTTCCTGTTATCTCTTAGGGTTGCCCTTAGTTTAAGTAACTGACTTTAATCTGGTTCCTCCCTCACCCCTACCAATGGGTAGTAACTGGGAATTACTTCACAGCATTAACCCTTGGCCTCAGACACCTTAAGCGTATATAAAGATAGATCTCAGAGAGTAATTTCTGCCTCTAATTGAAAGCAGTGCTGCTCACAGTCTATATCTATTTATCTTTGTGGCATAGATATTACTCTTCAAGCTGATAATGATGCTAAGGGCTGGCAGCACTGAGTATCCAGATCAGACTAAAAATAAGGGAGGTGCTCCTGTTAATACCGTAGTAACGGCATTTAACAGGATGAAACTGTGTTTAGGGAATCGATAACCATTGGTCATATCTTTGGAATACCCGTCAAACTACATTTCAGTTTTCTTCTGATTCTACCCTTTCTGGCCTATGCCTTCGGATTAAATATTGAAACCCTATCAGACTATACAGGTATTTCTGCTGACCAGCTACAGGTAGATCCCTTTTTACTGGGCTTTATGATGGTAGTGGGACTCTTCATTAGTGTTATTCTACATGAACTGGCCCATTCCCTTGTGGCCCGACAGAAGGGAATGACAATTAAGAGCATAACTCTCATGATCTTTGGTGGTGTGGCCGAGATTGATGAGTTAACAGAAAACCCCGAGGAAGAGGCATTAATAGCCTTTGCCGGGCCTCTATTAAGTCTTCTGCTGGGAGTTGTACTGGCAGGTATCCCCACCCTGCTTAGGGGTCTTTTTGTAGATCTGAGGTTTATCCTTCTTTATCTTGGACAGATGAACCTTTTTTTAGCCATCTTTAACTTAATACCGGCCTTCCCTACTGACGGAGGCAGAATCATGAGATCCCTGATTGCCAACAGAATGCCCTTTCTGAAGGCAACTAAAATATCCGCCTCCCTTGGCAAGGGATTTGCCTTTGTTTTTGGCATACTGGGACTTATTTCAGGGAACTTTATTCTGCTCTTTATTGCTCTCTTTATCTATATTGCCGCCTCACAGGAGTACCAAATGACACTGATTAAAAGCACACTATCAGGGCTTACTGTCTCTGATCTGATGACTGATGAAGTATCTACTGTCAAAGAAGAAATGTCAGTAGAGGATCTCCTGCAAAGAATGTACAGAGAGAGACATTCTGGTTATCCGGTGGTTAAGAATGGTAGACTAACAGGTTGTGTAACCATGGAGGATATAAAAAAGATCACCTCTGAGGAGTATCCCCGGAGAACGGTGAGAGAGATAATGACCACAGAAGTGAAGACAGTTGGACCTGAGGAGGAACTGCAGAAGGCCTTAAAGATCCTGTCACGTGAAGATATTGGAAGATTGATGGTTACTGAAAATAACGAACTGGTAGGAATCATCACCAGATCAGATATCATTAAGGGTTTCCATCTTCGTCAGCTGCAGGAAGAGATAGATGAGCCCTATAATTAGATTAGGGGGCCAAAGGGCCCCCTGAGATTTACTCCATCCAGAGGGGCAGACCAGTCCGCTGGTGTACACCTCTATGAAAGGTCTCCCCCTTTAATTCTTCAATTACGTACTCACAGGCAAAAACTACTGTTCCTTCTTCCAGGTGTCCTCCAAAGAGTTTACCCTCTTCATCTCCCAGGGAGATATGAGCATGGATAATGGGTTCTCCATCCTTAAGAGATATGTTACCCTCCAGACCGATAATCTCTAAGTGCTGATTAAAGTCCATAACCTGATACTCCTGTCTTTCCTGATGGTAATAAGAGATCCTTGCCTTCTGTAAAGCTCCTATAGCTGATACTTTTCCTGCTTCTATGCCCCTCTTCTTTACTATCTTAAGCAGGCCAGGTATCAGATCATCGTCAGTCTCTAACCTCCCCATCAAGACCCTTCCTCTTTCAAACTCTCTCTGCATTTAATCTCCTCCCTCTTTTGAATTCTTCAAAGCACAGACTGCAGCTGCTATCTGTTCCAGACCCCTGCTAAGAAGTCTTCGCGGACAGGCAAAATTGAGCCTGATAAAACCCTCTCCTCCAGGGCCAAACCAGAGGCCCGGATCGGGTCCCACTCCTGCCTCCTCCACCATCAGTCTGAGTAGAGCCTGATCGTCGAGACCCAGGGCGTTAAAGTCCAGCCAGAGGAGATAGGTTCCCTCCGGTTTATAGGCCTTAACCCCGGGGATCCTTTCCGCAACATATTTTAGGGCATAATCCCTGTTTTCTTCCAGATACTCCATCTGTCCTTCAAGCCACTCCCCGCCCTGACTGTATGCAGCCCTAAGGGCTGTAAGACCAAGTATATTTCCTCTGCCCAGCATTGTACTGGCAGCCCGAGCAAAGGACTTCCTCAGTTCAGGATTGGGGATAATAACCAGCCCACTCTTAAGACCAGCAATGTTAAAGGTCTTACTGGGAGCCATCATGGTAATGGAGAACTGGGCACTCGCCTCCGATAAAGAAGAGTAGGGATAGTGACGCTCTCCACTAAATAACAGATCACAGTGAATCTCATCAGAGACCACCAGAACTCTGTTTTTAATACAGATACTGGCCAGTCTTTCCAGCTCCTCTTTACTCCAGACCCTGCCTACAGGGTTATGGGGGCTACAGAGAATGAGCATCCTGGTGCGCTGGGGTCCCTGGAATTTAGTCCTTGGCCCCTCCAGGATAGCTTCCAGGCCATCATAATCCATGTGGTAGCCTCCATCTTTGACCAGCAGTCTATTATTGAGCAGCTGTGCCCCCTGATCCCTGATCACAGAAAAGAAGGGTGGATAGACCGGTGACTGCAATAAAACCTCATCACCGGGATGGGTAAAGATCCTGACAGCCAGATGCAGGGAGGGAACAAGGCCACTGGTATAAACAATCCATTCAGGATCAATACTCCAGTTAAATCGCTGCTTCAGCCAGTCAACAATTGCCTGATCATGCTCCCTGGAGGGACCGGTATAACCCAAAATACCATCCTCCACCCGCTCCTTTAAGGCCCTGACTACAGGAGCAGCCGTGGGCCAGTCTGCATCAGCCACCCACATGGGTAGTATATCCTCCCGCCCAAAGACTTCTTCGCAAAAATCCCATTTTAATGAATTCGTTCCCCGACGTTGATAATACTGATCAAAATGATCCTTCCCGGTCATAAAACTCCCCCATTTCATTTTTAATTATCAAAAAATGGAAGTATAGCCTGCACTTCTTATGGAATAATAGAAGACAAGAAAGGAGGAAAAAAAAATGGAAAACAGAAATATCCTTGATAGAATTGCTCTTATTCTGGTAATCATTGGTGCCCTAAACTGGGGTCTAATCGGATTCTTTAACTTTGATCTGGTGGCAAGTATCTTTGGAGGACAGCAGGCTACACTGAGCAGGACTATCTACTCCCTGGTGGGACTGGCAGGCCTTTACAGTATAACCCTTCTCTTGATGGAAACTCCAGCCCGCAAATAATCTTAAAACCAAAGAGCAAAAATCCTGCACTGAACAATGAAGAGGGAAAGTCTTCAGTTCAGGGTTTTTCCCCTTTATCTCCCAACAGAACTGCCTGCCAGATGACCGGTGGCAAAGGCAAGCTGTAGGTTATAACCACCGGTCAGAGCATCCACGTCAATTATTTCTCCAGCAAAATAAAGCCCATCAACCAGCCTTGATTCCATGGTCTGAGGATCAATCTCACTGACCTCAATCCCACCTGAGGTAACAATGGCCTCTGACAGGGGCCTAAAGGCCTTGAGAGTAAGAGAAAGCCCCTTCAATACTCTTGCCAGCTCTCTTCTCTCTTCCCTGGAGATCTGATTGACACTTTTCTGGGGAGAGATTGAGACCATCTGCAGCAGTGGAGAAATTAGCTGCCCTGGCAGCAGATCAATTAAAGAGTTTTTAAACTGCCTGTTATTGTACCTGTTAAAATCCCTCTGTATTCTACGGTCCAGTTTATTATCATCAAGGGCTGGCTTTAAATCAATTATCAGTTTCAGTTCACCTGACTCAAAATCCTCAAGGTATGAGCTGGCAGTAAGGATAACCGGACCCGAGACCCCATAGTCTTCAAGGGTCAGCTCACCAAAGTCTTCATGGATAACTCTCCTCTCCCTGTTATAAATTTTAATTCCCACATTCTTCAACCTTAGACCTGCTGCCTCCTGGACCCATTCCTCTTCAACCTCCATGGGAACCAGTGAAGGAGAGGGTGCAACTACTTTATGCCCCAGCTTCCTGGCCATCCGGAAGCCATCACCAGTAGAACCGGTCCTGGGATAGGATAATCCACCAGTAGCAAGAATTACTGCCTCTGCCTCAAGTCTACGGCTCCCCTCAAGCCTGACTCCCAAAACCCTGTTACCATTACTTACAATCTCACTTGCTCTACCCCTTTCAAGACTTACACCCTCAGCCTGCAGGTACCTCTCCAGGGTCAGAACCACATCCTCGGCCCTTTCAGAAAGAGGAAAGACCCTTCCTCCTCTTTCTACCATGGTCTCAAGACCAAGCTCCCGAAAGAAAGCAATTAACTGCTGACTGGTAAACTGATAAAGAGCACTGTAGAGAAACTTACCATTTCGAGGAGTCATGGCGATTATTTCCTCTGGGTCCGCCTGGTTGGTAAGATTACAGCGTCCCTGACCGGTAATCATCAGCTTTAGACCACAGCTATGCATCTTCTCCACCAGGCATACTTGATGATCCCTGGAAGCTGCCCTGCCGGCAGCCATCATTCCTGCAGGACCACCACCGATCACTACCACCCTGCTCATCATATCACTCCTGATCAAAACCACTTTACTTATTTGACAAGACCCCTGATAGCCAATATCAATCTCTCAATCTCCTGGGCAGAGTTATAAGGGGCCAGGCCTACCCGAACCAGACCACCGTCTTCCAAAAGGCCGAGACACTCCACCAGTCTATTGGCATAAAAATGACCGTTCCAGACAAAGATACCCTTCTCTCCCAGTATCTCTGCCACCTGTCTGGGATGATAACCCTCAACTGTAAAGGAGAGAGTGGGAGTCCGTTGGCCATCAGCAGCAGGACCATAGAGCCTTACCCCTGACAGGGCTGCCATCTCTTCCCATAAGTGATGGAAAAGAGGCTCTTCGTAGGCCTCTATGGCCTTCATACCAGCATTAATCCTCTGAGGACCTTCTGTGCCGGTATCCTGACCAAACTTTGCTCCCAGATCAGCAATAAACTCCACTGCCTCCCTGGCACCTGCAAGGCCTTCATGGTTTAGAGTCCCCGATTCCATGGGATAGGGTATTTGATCCCTTTGTGGTCTAATGGAATAAAAATCAATGCTTTCAAAGACCTCTCTCCGCCCATAAAATACCCCCAGGTGAGGACCAAAGAACTTATAGACTGAAGTAACCAAAAAATCTACTCCCAGCTCGTGCACATCAAGGGGTCCATGTAATGCATAATGGACTGCATCCACCACCGAAATGGCATCCACACTCCTGGTTAGTCTAACCATCTCCTTAACGGGAGAAATACTTCCGACCACATTGGAGGCCATAATGAAGGCAGCAATCCTGGTCCTGGGAGAGAGTTTGTCCTTAAAATCATCCAGATCAATAGAGCAATCCTCTGGATCTATCTTCACCTCTCTGATGACAGCACCTCGCTCTGTAAGAGACTGCCATGGACCCCGGTTGGCCTCATGATCAAGCTGGGTGATCAGTATTTCATCACCCTCTCTGATCCCCCTACCCAGAGCCAGGGCCAGTCGATAAATGAGAGTGGTGGCATTCTCACCAAAGGCAACCTCATCAGCATCAGAACCTAAAAAATCTGCCATGG
>CAZXKH010000086.1:0-7604 GCA_964641385.1 uncultured Clostridia bacterium
CTCCTTCCCGGTTTCAGTAGCCTTAAAAAAGCCTTCAGCATATGAAGGCACCCGCTGAAAGAGAAGCCCTAACACCAAAAATGCTGGAATAAGTATCTGTTTATAAACATTTTAACACCTATTTACAGGAATAACAAGCCTATCTTCATATACTTAATCGTACTTTATAATATAATCTAGCCTGTGATAATTACGCAATCTCATAGTGGCAACAATTATTAGCTGTACTGAGTATAAAATTTCCTGATAATCTGGCAATTAATCGACAGGACGCATTTTTTTATCTACATTCCCGTTCTCTTCGATCAAAATTACAGGGATCTCAGAATTGCGAATAACAATTTCTGTCATATCTCCCAATAGTAATTTCTCAAGATGATTTTGCTGTCCGCGCTTACCCATGAAAATATAGTCAACATTGTGTCTCTCCGCTGTTTCAATAATTGACTCAGCTGGATTTCCTTCAGTAATAATAATCTCATGGTCTAGATCCCGAGCTATTGTAAGCTCTTGTTCAATTCGTTCTTCGCTTAATCTGTCATCTTTGTTGAAACGGACATTAAGCACAATTAACTCTGCATCGACTTGTCTTGCCATGCGTGTAGCTTCTCTCAGAGCCTCATGGGCCAATGGAGAGCCATCCATGGCAACTAAGAACCTATACTCATCCTTGACAGTGATTTTAGTGGGATCAACCTCTCCTTTTGTAAGCCACCTGGGGGCGAAAAAGGAGATAGCAAATGCACCGAGAGGGGCGGTGGTCAGAATGGATAAAACCGAGATTGCCAGGATATATTCTCCATTTGGGACCCCCATTGTTAGAAGGCCAGCCTTAAAGAGAATTATGAGCAGAGCCAAGAGCCGGATCTCTTCGGAGAACGCTAAAAAATCCTGAGGTATGAAGTTAAGAGCATAAGGTCCGATCATAATTCCAAGTAAGAGCATACCTATGAGTTTAGGTAAACGCAGCTTACCTGCAACCTCTCCTGCCAAAAAACCGAGTACGGTAATTATAAGAATTCCTGCAAGCATTATACGCAGCTTTCTCTTTATATAAAATACAAAAATCTCCCATACACCCAAAATGGGTATACAGGAGCCATTAGCCGTTAATCGGCGGTTCAGGCGAACTCCATCGCCTTATCAGTTTTTTATCCAATACAACTATACTATATTTACATGTCTTCAATTCGTTCTTTAACTAATTCTGGAATAAGAGCTATCTGATTTCTGGTTGGTTTTCGGATACTCAAATTATTACCCTCCGTTAATTAAGTAAATATTATTAAATATAATCTTTAAAGCCATTTCTATCATTTCTATTAATATTATACCATAAATTAAGTGATTTTACTAGCTAATAATCAGTATTGACCGGGAAATATTAAAGAAATTTACACATATCCACCTATATCTTTACTAATATGGTATATTATTTCTGTCGGAGACTCCTAGTCCCTTAGTATCAACACTCTACAAAACTACTTCAGCCTATAATCCAGAAAGGCATGGCCTGTATCATCTTTGAAAGAAGTACCCAGCTGGCAGATCTCCAATCGCTCTGAAAATAGTGGTCCATCAACAACCAGGGTATGGTATTCTCCTCCCTCTCCGGCAGGAGATAGATCCATATTCTTCAGCTGCTCAACTGTCTCTTGACTGAGCTCCCTTCCCAGCCAGTCAACAGATAGATCCTCATATTTAACACAGACAATTAGAGCCTTAAAGCCCAGATCTATAAACTCCTGCAGCAGTTTCTCTTCATCCTGCTGCCAGAGGGGATGGAGTGCTTTAAGCCCTGTCTGATGACAGACACTGTCATTCCATTCCCGGTGTTCATCCAGATCGATGTCTCCGAAGACCATACCCTGAATACCCTGTTCCTTGAACTCTTTAAGGTTCTTTAAAAAAACCTGCTCATAGCTCTCCCAGCTGGCAGGACTTCCCTGCCAGTTAAGGCCCATCAGCTCTCCCTGCCGACAGAGAACAGACTCAGGGATTCGATGAGAACGGGAGGGGCCTTCTTCAGTAGTAATAGTAAAGAGTCCATCAAGCCGGTTTCCTTCCTGATGTGCATTATATAGAGCCAGAGCAGAATCCTTGCCACCACTCCAGGAACAATATACTTTCATTAATTATCTCCTCCCTTTACGGAGAAATATCCTCGGGGTGTTACCAGGTACTCTCTGAAGGAGAAGCTCCTGCTGCTGCCCACAATCACCGTTGTTAGCATATCAATCCTGTGTTCCAGCATCTCTCCCAAACTTGTTAGAATAACTTCTTCTCCCTCTCTACCGGCAGACCTAACAATACCCACCGGGGTTTCCTTAGCTCTGTGCTTAAGTAAAATTTTTTGCGCCCTATTGATGTGCTCCTTACGACCATGGCTACGGGGATTATAGAGGGCCAACACAAAATCACCTTTAGCCGCCAGTTTGAGGCGATGGACAATCTTCTCCCAGGGGGTTAGTAGATCACTGAGGCTGATCACTACATGGTCATGCATTAATGGTGCCCCCAGCAGTGAAGCTGCAGCTGAGGCAGCAGTAACCCCCGGTATAACTTCTACCGACAGCTGATAATCCCTTTCATGGATAAGTTCCAGGATCAGACCTGCCATCCCGTAGATGCCGGCATCACCACTGCTTACCACAGCTACCCTTCTACCAAGAGCCGCCTGCTTGAGGGCCCTTTCACCTCTCTCTATTTCACCCCCCATACCTGAAGAGAAAATATCCTGCCTGTCCAGCAGGGGTTCTATCAGCTTGAGATAGGTTTTATAGCCAACTACTACTTCGGCCTCCTCTATCTCTTTCCGGGCCCTTGGTGTCATATCCTCCAAATTTCCGGAGCCGAAACCGATGACTGTGATCTGTCCTCCACCAGGGCAGCAGTTACACCCCTGGACTTCATCTTTTTGACAATCAGCCTGGGCTCCTGTGCCCTGACCAAGGCTGCTGGTTCGCATACACCACCAACTCCTATCTTATTATTTACCAGTTCTGAATGGCTGTATTGATGAGGACAGGCCCTGATCTCCTCCTTAGAGACAGTTACTAAGGGAATTCCCAGCTCCCTGGAGGCAGCCACCAAACCGGATTCACTGGCCTTGAGCTCTATGGTGGCCAGTTCCCGCAGACTGGCTGCACTCCGTTCTGCCCTCCTTAATACATCCTTGATTAGGGATATAATTCTCGCTTTGTCCATCCCCCTACGACAGCCAAGCCCCATAATCAAACTCCGGGGGCGCAGCCAGAGACAACGTTCTAGAGCAGGTACTTCCATCAACCGGCTGGTAACAGCCACCGGCAGCTGTACTTTGCTCTTCTGCAGCTGATCCAGCGGATACTGTTCCTGTTCCCGCTGCAGCTGCAGGTTGAAATCACTGTAAAGGACCATTCTTTGACCTGCAGCCAGGGCAGCATTGTATTCCTTAACCAGCTCTTTGGGTTCAGGTTTGGAGTTTAACCTCTGAGCCAGAAGGTCTGCAGCCTCCCTTCCCTGAGAGTCAGTGGCAGTGGTAATCACCGGCCTGGCCCCAATTAAGGAAGCAATTCTTTCTGCCAGCAGGTTGGCTCCCCCCAAATGACCTGAGAGAGTACTGATCACATACCTTCCACCCTGATCGATGGTCACCACCGCCGGATCGCTCTCTTTACTCTCTATATGGGGCGCAATTAATCTGACCACTATCCCCATAGCCATTATCATTACCAGCCCCTGATGGGAGGCCAGGGCCTTCCTGACAGCAGTGCTCAACCCTCCCTGCTGAGGAAAGGTATTTACATTTTCTTTACAGCTGGGTTCTACCAGTGAAGTGGGCAGGAAGAGATCCGTAGAAACTTTTCTGGAGATGCTTTCTTGAAGACGAATAGCCAGATCCCTTCCCCGGGGAGTGAGGGCCATTATTGCCAGCTTCATTTCTTCTCTTCCCTCCCCTGGCGATAAGCATGGCTAAAGGAAGGGTCATAAAGCCGGGAGGGAGAATAATCAGCCTCCAAAAAATCCCCCACCATAATCAGAGCTGTGCTCTCGATCCCGGCTTCCTCAATCTTCTCTTTGATATCGGAAAGCCTGCCCCTTACAATTACCTCCTCGGGCCAGGAGGCCTTCTGAATCACTACCACCGGTGTCTCCGGACCATAACCCTTCTTCAGTTCACTGACAACTCCATCCAGGAGGTGGATGCTGAGGAAAATAACCATGGAGGTACCATGCCTGGCCAAAAGACCAAGTCGCTCCTTTTCAGGAACTGGAGTTCTTCCCTCCAGGCGAGTAATAATTAATGACTGGGCTACCTCTGGCAGGGTATACTCCACACCAAGGGAAGCAGCTGCTGCTAAAAAGGAACTAACCCCCGGTATCACCTCCACCTCTATTTCCTCTTCCCGTAGGGCATCAATCTGCTCCTGTATGGCACCATAGAGGCTGGGATCACCGGTATGGACCCTGGCCACCAGCTCTCCCCTGGCCACTGCCTCTCTGATTAGAGCCAGAATTTGATTAAGGTTCAGCTGAGCACTGTTATGGATTACAGCCTCCTGGCTGGCATAGGAGAGCACCTCCCTGTTAACCAGGGAACCAGCATAAATAATACAGTCTGCTCTCTCAATAACCTCTTTGCCCCGAATGGTAAGCAGCTCTGGATCTCCGGGGCCAGCACCGACAAAATAAACCTTCATTTTAAGAGCAACCCCCTCTTTTGATAATCAGTAATGACAGATAATCAGTTAGGTCTTCCTCAGACAGAGTATCCAGGCTCTGATAAAGAACCTCCTCCTCATGTCCACAGCGCTGTATTAGCCAGCAGCTATCTGCCAGCCCCTTGTCCATCAGGGTCTGCAGGAGGTGTTCTCTGGCCAGAGGAGGCTTGAGCAAGACAACATTCTCAAAGGAAGAGAGTACACTCTCCAGCCTCTCCTTCTCTTCGGGAGCAGGTAAAAGAGCAAGTCCTTCCTCCTCCAAAGCCAGGGGCAGGTTCAGTCTGGCTGCCGCTGCCTGAAAGGAGCTGATACCCGGCACTGTCTCAACCCTTACCCCCTGCTTTAGACTCCTGATCTCCTGGAGCAGGTGGAGATAGGTACTGTAGAGCAGGGGATCACCAAGGGTGATAAAGGCCAGATCCTTGCCGGCTGTTAGCTCATCTATTATTTCCCGGGCTGTGTTATTCCAGGCCTCTTGCAGCCTTTTTCTTTTCCGGGTCATGGGGAATAAAAACTCTCTACAGACCGGCTTACTATCAATTGCCTGCTGTACAATGGAGAGGGCCAGACTCTTTTTGCCGGGAGAGGAGATGGGAACACAGATCAGATCAACATCCCGGAGAACCCTTAAGGCCTTTAGAGTTAACATTTCAGGATCTCCGGGGCCCACACCAACACCGTATAGAATTCCGGCCATTCTTTATTCCCCCTTCCTGGCTGAAATAATAAAGATCTGATTGAGAGAATGAAAAAGATTGTATCTTCCCCTGGCCCTTGTCTTGCTGATAGAAAGAGAGACAACTGAGGGCTCCATTTCCAGCTCAGACAGGATCTCTGTCCCCTTAGATAGGGTTTCAAGAGTAACTGCATTAAGAACCATCAATCCGCCCGGCCTCAATAGCTCCCGACCCCGGCGGATTATCTCCGGCAGAGATCCCCCACTGCCACCGATAAAGACCCGATCAACCACCGGCAGCTCCTGCATGGCCGCTGGAGCCTCACCATTTATTGGCTCCAGGTTGTCCAGGCCCGACTGACTGAAGTTCTTCTTTAAGATCATAAATCTACTCTCATCCTTCTCCAGGGCCCAGATTTTTCCCCTCTCTGCCTGTAGAGCAGCCTCGATACTAACAGACCCTGTCCCGGCACCAACATCGATCATGGTGCTCTGTTTTGTAAGCCTCAGCTTACTGATTGTTAAAGCCCGCACCTCTTCCCTGGTCAGAGGAGCATCCTCCCGTATAAAGAGGTGATCATCAAGGCCAGGGGTGGTATAGGGCCAGTCTCTAATTTTCACTGTAAATCACCATCACTGCCATCTCAAACTCTTCCTCCTGCAGCAGGCCCTGCAGACTGCCCTGATAGGTTCTCTCCTCAGGGTAAGCCAGTCGGGAGCCAACAAAGACCCTGCAATCATCTATGCCCTCCTCCAGCAGTCTGGAGACCACCTTATGAGGTGTATTAATCTCATCGGTAAAAATTCCCACCACTTCAGACTCCTTTACCACCTGACAGAGGTCATCATCCCTGCGGGCATGCAGACTCCTCATCTCAGCATCATGCCATGGGAGCCTGGCCCGGGCAAAGGCCAGCTGCATGGAACTAATTCCTGGGAAGACCTGCAGATCCTCCGGCGAAAACTCCTCCAGTAAAACCTTTAAGATACCGTAAAGCCCCGGATCACCTGAGGCCAGTACTGCAATCCTTTGTTGATCTCGATGTTTGCTGATAAAGGAGATAATCCCTTTTAGATCAGAATCAATCTCTATCAGCTCTCTGCCCCTGGAAGGAAAGAGGCTCAGAGCCCTCCTGCCCCCAATCAGGACATCACAGTCAGCTGCAATCTCCCTGGTAATGGGCAGCAGGTAATCACCGGTTCCCGGCCCCACTCCCAGGACATAAACCTTATTCTCACTCACTGATACATCCTACCCCCTTCAATTCTGCACCTTCCCAGTATACCCTGTTCCATAGAAAAGACCATGGCCCCCACTGTCATTTCAGGGCCCGTTACCTCCCGGGCCCTAGCTGCTATCCTTCGGGCCAGCAGGGAAAAAAGCCTTTCTCCCAGCTCCCCTTTGATGGGCTGTACCAGCTCCTCTGTCGTCCCGGCAATAAGGATATTTTTAATCAGCTTTTGGCTACCACCCAGTAGCGCTGCATAGGCAGCTATAGTCTCCAGGCGGGCATCTGCCACCTTACTGTGAGTATTGAAGACCCCTGCTGCCAGTTTAACCATCTTACCCAGATGACCCAGGAGAAGCAGGCTTCTTACTCCCTTTCTGGATGCCTCTCTCAGCATAAAACCGGCATAGTTTCCCATCCTGATCATTCTCTCTTCCTCCAGGCCCAGCTCAAGTCCCTGCCGAAAACCATAATTTCCAGGAACAAAGACCAGATCCTTAAAACCCCTGGCCAGAGCCTGATCCAGTTCCAGGGCCAGTGACTGCTGATAGGCCTCCCGGGAACGGGGCTCTACGATACCGGTAGTCCCCAGAATTGAGATACCACCCTCAATACCCAGGCGGGGGTTAAAGGTCTTCTCCGCCGCACTCTCTCCCTCTGGAACAGTGATGGTTATGGCAACCCCCTCTCCTGATGGAAGAACCCGTCCTACCTCCTGCCTGATCATCCGGCGGGGCACAGGGTTAATAGCAGCAGCTCCCACTCTGACAGAAAGGCCGGGCCTGGTTACCCGACCCACCCCCTGACCACCCTCCAGTGATACCCTGCTGCCCTGTCTTTTCACCAGGGCTCCAATCTCCATACCATCAGTGACATCTGGATCGTCTCCAGCATCCTTGCGGATAGAACAGTATACACCCTGAGAGGTGTGCCGCAGCTGCAGGGGTTCCAGCTTCAGCTTAATTCCAGCCGGGGTATCAATACTGATTTGAGAGG
>CAZXKH010000087.1:0-7572 GCA_964641385.1 uncultured Clostridia bacterium
ATGGAGACTGGTGAAATTTCTTCCAGGGAGTAACCAATGATCTCCGCCCATTTTTCGTTAAAAACCGTCTCACCGGTCTGTACATTCCACTCCCAGGTCCCAACATCTGTACCCTCTAAAATATAGCTCAGTCTATCTTTGTGTTTTTCAACCTCTTTTTCTGCCTCTTTGCGTTCTGTAATATCGGTATGAGTTCCAACCATTCGTTTAGGCTTACCATCTTCGTCCCATTCCAGGATCTTTCCTCTACCCAGAATCCACATCCAGCTCTTATCTTTACAGCGAAAGCGAAACTCTATCTCAAACTTGTCACTTTCCCCATTCAGGTGGGTCTCAATGCTTTCCAGGGCATGTTTTATATCATTAGGATGGACCCTTTTTCTCCATTCACTAAACTGATGGGGAAACTCATTGGGCTCATAGCCAGCCATGGTAAAGTAACGAGGATCAAAGTAAACCTTGTCTTTATCTATATCCCAGTCCCACATCCCATCATTGGCAGCAGTCATGGCCAGGTTTAGCCGTTCTTCGCTCTTAATAAGTGCTTTTTGCATCTGGTATTCATCCGTTACATCTCTAAAGACAAGCACTACTCCGGTAATATTATTCTCTACATCCAGAATGGGAGAGGCGGAATCGGAAATCTGGTATCTTGTGCCCTCTCGATCAACCAGCATGGTATGGTTGGCAAGTCCAACTTTTTCTCCCTTTTCCAGAACACTCTCCACCGGGGTGCTGACAGGGTCTCCAGTTAAGGAGTTAAAAATATTAAATACTTCCTCCAGCGGTTTACTTTTGGCCTCTTTTAAGGTCCAGCCGGTTAAATTTTCAGCAATGGGATTCATTTGGGTTATGTGACCCTTAGTATCGGTGGCGATGACAGCATCACCAATGGAGTTGAGGGTTATGCGTAAATTCTCCTTACTTACCCTTAGATTATTTTCAGCCTCTTTAAGGTGCGTAATGTCTCTCTGGGCACCAAAATGTCCTGTAATCCTACCCTGGTCATCGTAGATACAGATATAGTCACCGAGGACCCACATCTTAGAGCCATCAAATCGCCTTTCATCAGTTTCTACATGCCAGCGACCCTTATCAAATAAACCGCGCCAGATTGCACGACCATGTTCCAGATCGTGTTTAAAGAGGTCATGGGGTGTTGAACCAATAAATTCATTCCTTTTTGCTCGGTATTGATCGAGCATGGCCTGATTGACCTTGGTCATTCGCTGATTATGAAAAACATAATCAAGGGTTTTCTCTTTATCAATCTCATCATTCCAGTGGATTGGTTCCTCCAGCATCATGAAAAAGAATCCATCAAGGGATTGAGAGAAGAAATAACTGAGTCTTTCTTCACTCTTCTGAAGGGCATTCTCTGCCTGTTTTTTTTCGGTGATATCATTAACCAGAGCTAAAACCTCATCCTTCTTAAAGGGCACAATCCTGGCTTCAAACCACAGGTTACCGGTAGGGGTTGGGATGTTATATTCCAGTCTCTGCAGGGAGCCTGTTTTAAGTGATTTTTTAATCTGTTTTAAAAAATATCTGCCCTCCTTTTCAGGCAGGGCATCAACAACCTTTTTCCCCAGGAGCTCTTCTCTGGGAAGAATGAGTTTTTTGTCCTGAGAGGTAATAATATCCAGATATTCTCCCTCTTTATTGTAGCGCAGGATGATACCCGGTAGGGCCTTCAGCAGGGACTGGTTATAGGATCTGTCTTCAATGATCTGTTTTTCCATTATTTTGCGCTCAGTAATATCCCTGCTGGTTCCTCGAATTCTCTTTACATTACCTTCCTGATCTTGAATGGGGTGTAGTTCAATATAATAATAACGAGTTGTGCCATCTGGCATCAGGGTTTTGGTTTCGGTCTTAACACTTTTTTTATTCTCAAATACCTGCTGGTGAAGTTCCTCCCATTCCTGGACTGTCTTCTCGGGAAAACCCAGCTGACGATGATCCTTTCCGATGATCTCTTCATCCTTTAATCCCAGAGCATCACAGACACTTTTATTGACAGCAGTATGTCGTCCCTGTCGGTCAAGGCTGTAGATAAAGTCAGATGTATTATCAACCAGCTGGCGAAATTTTTCCTGACCTTTTTTTCTCTTTTCACTTATCTTTTTTATTTCTTTAAGGCCTTTACCCAGTCCAAGACCGGCTAGGAGATAGGCCATAATAGCCGATATAAAAGCTGTAGAACTGAAACTAATGGTTGGGAGCAGGAATACTACTGTGGTTACAGCTGTAGCTACTGAGGCAGAAATAATACCACCCTTTAATTCCCATTGCAGGGCAGAAAAAAATATTAAAGCCAGTCCTATGATTGCAGTAATAAAGGCCGGCATTATAAAGGCTGAGATGATAATTAGGAAGGATAAAGCCAAGACAATAAGTTTTCTGTTATTCGTCTTCATTTCTTTGACTCCTTAATAGGTTGCTTGTACTAAGAGCTATCAAGATAATCGCAGGAATGGCTATATTTTAGTAGCGGACAGTTTACAGGATACCCTCTTCCATTAATTTGATAAAGATCTTTACTAATTCAGGGTCAAATTGAGTCCCGGCACATTCTTTTAATTCTTCCAGGGCCTCTTCTTTTGTTTTTGGATTGGTATTGTATGGTCTAAAATTGGTCATTGAATCATAGGCATCAACGACTGCTGTTAATCTGGAAAGGAGGGGAATGTTTTCTCCTTTAAGGCCATTGGGATATCCCTTACCATCCCAGTGTTCATGGTGGCAGAGTATTTCATTGGCCACATGAGCAAAGTCTTCCGTGGCAGCTGCTATTCTATAGCCTCTTTCCGGGTGTTTTTTCATGATCTCCCATTCCTCTGGTGTCAGTCTTCCAGGCTTCATTAATATATCCTCAGAGATACTGGTCTTTCCTATATCGTGCAGTGTAACAAGTAGAGAAAGGCGGTGTAATTCAGAGTTGGGCAGTTCCATCTCCTCTCCTACCGCCAGGGCCATATGCTGCAGACGCCAGGCATGCTCTTCTGTTTCATGGCTTTTTGCTCCCAGGGTTTTAAGCAGGGTGCTTAGAGCAGAGCCCTTAACACTTTTACTTTCAGTAAGTTTATTATTAAACATCATTTCTTCTGCTTCTTTAAGCGTTTCATTAATGCATTCATCGGCTTTTTCTTTTACTGCATGACCTGTGGCAATAGATACAGGGATGGGAGTATCCTTGGTTTTATTGCATTTTTCAGCAATTCTTTCACAGATTGGCTGTATCTCCTCTGCATTCGTCTGAGGCAGGAGGATAACAAATTCATCGCCACCCCAGCGGGCAATAATATCTTCTTGACGGCAGGATTGCTCCAGAATCCTGGCTACCTTTTTTAGAAACTCATCTCCCTGATTGTGGCCAAAGGCATCATTAACAAGTTTGAGTCCATTTACATCGGCCATAATCAGGCCCAGGGGGAGCTGTCTTTCAGTATCCAGGCGTTTAATCTCTTCCTCAAAGAAGGTTCGGTTGTAAAGATCTGTTAGCTGATCATGAAAGGAGAGATAAATTAGTTTCTTTTCTGATCTGTTTCTCTGTAAGGCACTGGCGATAATACTGCCAGCAATCTTCAGGGTCAGCACATCCTCTTCAATCCATTCTCTTTCTGACCTAACACTATCAATGCCGATAAAACCTATTACCTGATCTTCAACAACTGTGGGTATACAGAATAAGGATTTGATGGATTGCTTACTGAACTTCCTTTTTTCTGCAACTGCCTCTGGTGGAAGGTCATCTACCCTGGAAATGAGAATGTTATTTCCCTTCATAATCCTTTCATAGAACCAGGGCATACTTTCAACCGGTTGGTATTGATTATTACTTATCTGTGGTTCAACTCCCCGAGCACACCACTCATATGTGTTGGTCATATAACCTTTGTTTTCTGATATTTCAAAGAGATAGCATCGATCAGCATTCATTGCTCTTCCTATCACTGAAAGAGCATCTTCGATAGTACTCTCGATATGGTCAAGGGGCTGGTTTAAAAAATCAAAGGAGATTTGTGCCGCCAGCTCCTGATTTTTTGCATGTCTCTCCAGGGACTTTTCAGCCCTTTTGCGTTCTGTGATATTGCGGATAATAGCAAGAACCCTATCTTCACCATAGGGTAGCATTCTGCACTCAAAGTATTTAGTTTCATTGTCTATTTCAAGATTGTATTCATAGACCTGTATTTCTCCACTGCTGAAGACAAGGTTAAGCTTATCCTCAGTTATTCTACTCAACTCTGGTGGTAGCACCTCAGATATTCTTTGATTCATAAATCCATCTGGTGGTAGCATTAGGATATTGTCACTGGCTGCCTTATAATCGGTGAAGATCCCCTTTCGGTTAAAGACAAACATGAGATCAGGGATGGCATCAAGGAGGGCCCTGTTACGGGCTTCGCTCTCTCTGAGGGCTTCTTCGTCTCTTTTCCGTTCTGTTATATCACGGGCAAGGGTGAGAATATATTCTTCTTTTCCAATTGAAACCTTTCCCCTCTGTATTCCTACCGGTATCAGAGATCCATTTTTACATTTGTGTTCAATCTCCAGCGTCTCATAATCTCCTGCTGACCAGTTCTCCCACTTGTTAATAACCTTATCTTTCTCTTTTGTGTTGTTCTCGATATTAGGGCAAAGATCAAAAATGGTCATCTTTAATAATTCATCCTTTGTATATCCCATTCTCTTTACTGTTTTTCTGTTGACTTCAAGGATTCTGCCCTCAGTGTCATGCAGGTATAACATCTCCATGGATTGGTCGATCAGGGAACGATACTTTTCTTCACTCTCTTTTAACTTCTGCTTTGTTTTTTTCAAACTGGTTATATCCACTGCGATTTGCAGTCTAACTGTGGAACCATCAATCCAGTTTATTGCCCGGTCATAACAATTGTACCACCGATTATTATCCTTATTATGGTATTGCCAGGTCTTAATACCTGTAGGCTGACCATGCTCATCTATAAGCAGCTCATTGTTGCAGAATGAGCAGGGCCCCTCTTCTTTATCATATAAAGCCTGCCAGCATTTTTGGCCGATAACGTCACCATAAATTTCCTTTAAATAATTGTTTACAAAGAGCAACTTATAGCTCTCCATATCCGCAACATAAACCAGAGCATCAATGCTGTTTAGGATGGTAAGCAGCTTTTGATGGGCCTGATTAAGTTCCTCGTCCCTGGTCTTTCGGGCGGTAATATCCCTTGTAATTTCTATTATCCCTTCAATTTTGCCTTGATCATTTCTTACCGGGTGAGTCTTTACATGTCTGTACTTTCCCCGGGGTGAGGCAATAATGTTTTCTTCCGGTCTTCCTGTTTGAAGGGTTTTCTCAACCGGACATCCCGTGCATCGGTGATCTTCATTCTGCAATAGTTGATAACAATATCGGCCTTTAACCTCATTTTTCTTTATACCTGCGGCCTGAGATGCTGCTTGATTGGCCCAGATTACTCTACCCTCAGTGTCCTGATAGATAACTGTCTCTGACATGGTAT
Organism: uncultured Clostridia bacterium; assembly: GCA_964641385.1. Classification (GTDB taxonomy): domain Bacteria; phylum Bacillota; class Halanaerobiia; order CAZXKH01; family CAZXKH01; genus CAZXKH01. The sequence continues at coordinate 5,508 of CAZXKH010000087.1, forward strand.
CAAGGATCATTGATTTCTCTTCTTCTGATGTCTTTAATAATTTTTTGGCCTGGTATTTTTCGGTAACATCGGAGAAGGTGATTACTACACCAGTAATATTATCATTCTCATCCAATATGGGAGCAGCACTGTCAGCTATTTGCCTGCGCTCTCCCTTTTTTGTTATCAGAACAGTGTCATTGGAAAGTTCAATTTTTTTGCCCTCTTCCAGTGCCTTTCGGGTGGGGCACATTATTTGCTCTTCAGTCTCTGCATCAAAAATCCTGAGCACCTGATCAAGCTCTTTGCCAACAGCCTGATCTATGGTCCACCCGGTTAAATTTTCTGCTGCCGGATTCATCTTTGTAATCCGACCCTCAGTATCAGTTGTGATAACTCCATCGCCAATGGATTTCAGGGTGGTATAATGTTTCTTATTACTCTCTCTCAGCTTGCCCAATATCTTACTTAGATTATTGTTCATACTAATGAAGGCTTTGGTGAGAGTTCCTATTTCATCCTTTCTATTACTGTATGCTCTGGGAATATCATGGGTCAGGTTTCCAGCAGCAACCATTTCTGCATGTTTGGTAACAGCGGTTACCGGGTTGATAATTCCACGGGAGACCAGATATGATAGCCCAATAACCAGAACTGCAATTGCTAAATTCCATAGATATAGCCGTTGTTGTTGGGCCAGAACAATGGTGTCAATATCATTAATATAAAGACCGGTTCCCAGGATCCACCCCCAGGGTTCAAAGCTACTTACGTATGAAAGCTTGGGTTCAACTCTCTCCTGATCATCATAATACTGCCACTTGTATTCAATATAACCGGAGCCCTCTTTTTCTGTAATTTCAACAAACTCATTAAAGAGGTAAACTCCATCTGGATCAGTTATTGAACTAAGATCCTCACCCTCTAAGTCAGGACGAAAGGGATGCAGAATCATTTTTGGCTGGTTATCGTTAATCCAGTAATAATCCTTATCATCAGGGCCAAAGAGCATATTTTCAATGACCACCTGGGCCTGCTTTTGAGCCTCTACCTGTGATAATTCTCCCTCCTGGGCTAAACCATGAAAGTGTTCTAAGACTCCCTGCCCGGCATCAACCATATCCTGAAGCTGGTTTTCTCTGGCTTCATAAATATTCTCTCTAACCGTGGGTCTGATGTAAAGGAAAATTAAAAGGGTAAAAAAAAGGATGGGAATTAAGGATAAGATTATAAGTTTGGATTGTATATTTAGGTTCTTTAATTTCATATTTATCGGTCACCCCTTCAGATGTAGCTTTTTTTACCTGAGTAGCAAAATATTTGACAATTATGACTATATCTATCGCAATATAGTTATAGATTGGAGAATGAACAGGTGACTATAATAAGTGTTTCTGACAAATTATGATTGATATCCTGTAGAAAATATATTATTTACTATATTAATTCATCATGGGAAAGTAAAATCCTGCAAAGGAGTCCAATATAATGGATTTAAACAGCCATTACTCTGGCAGACAGAACCTATGTCCGGGTAAAATAATTCTTATTAACAGCTGGGATTTTAAAGGAGCTTAATCATTGTTTTAAAGGGAATGATTAAATTATCAGAATTAGGACAACATGATATCTTTAGAGAAGAAAAGAGGGCAGTTTGGCTCCTGAGCAACAGAAAGCCAGTAATTTTAACATAGCTCTCTTTTCAGGAATGTCACAAATTCGGGTGCCTATACCTTGTATTGAATTAAGCCCCTTTTTTTCTTGATATAACTCTCCAAGATCATATTCGACAAAACATATCAAAATTATATAAATAACTATATCCTTAAGAAGGTTTTCACCAATGAAAATGGAAGTAATATATTATGATTGTAGTTAGTTAATTCATTTTATATTTCATAAAGGAAAGGTGTTTTTCTGTGGAAAATAAGAGGAAGGATCAGCTGATAATAGTTAAGGGTATTTTAGCCCTTCTTTTGCCTGCCCTGATCATCATTTATGTACAATCTGGATGGAGACAACCATTATTGGTAGCAGCTATCATACTTTTGGGAAATAAGATGCCGTATATCGCTGTCATTACATC
>CAZXKH010000088.1:0-7487 GCA_964641385.1 uncultured Clostridia bacterium
AACTCTTTACAGTCTGCGGTTTGCCTGCAGGCTGTTTTTCTTGATGTACAGCAAACCAGTTTACAGGACTTAACAGGGCCCTGATAAGGGTTCATTCCTGCCTAAGTCCGGTTTCTGCAGGTGAGTATTAGCTTCTTGCTCCATAACTTTATTAGAACATTATTGGTAGTATTTTTAATTATGAACAGTTAATTCACCGGCAAAGAAAGTTTGCAGGTGAACTTCTTGCCGGAAAAAGGTTTAATATCTTGTTGAAGACTAATAATATACTGAAGCTGAAATGAAAAAGAGAAGGGAATAAAGGAGATGGAAAGAAAGTTAATACAGCTTTTGGTGGCTATTTTGGGAGCAATGCTATTAATTCAGTTTTTCAGTCCCGGTGACTTTAATATCTCTGCTTTCCGGGTTAACCTTTCACTGCAGGCCTCAGGGCAGAATATAACCAGTCTTCGTTTTAACCCCTTTGGTGAAATAAGAGCCAGAACCCATAACTTTCCTATTCTGATTAGAGTTTCACTGGAAAACATTGACCTGCCAGAACTGGAAAGAGTACTTATTGAAGCTCCGGATTCGGAGGAATTGTATTCCCGGCTGGAAGAGGAGGGTAGAAGAATAGCCCTGCTCTTTCTGCTGCGGGTACTCTTATTGGGTGCTCTGGGAGGAGGACTGGCCCTTTTTTTATTCTACAACCAAAAACAGGCATTCTTCTGGCAGGGAATGATAATCGGGTTGCTCTTTACCATTCTTATCCTCTCAACTATAATCTACACCTATGATCTGGATGCCTTTGAAGACCCCCAGTTTATTGGTATGCTGGAAGCTGCTCCCTGGATGATAGCTTTAGTAGAAGAGGGTCTAAGGAATTTAGAGGAACTGGGAGAGCGTATGAGATTGATTGCCATCAACCTCCAGGGCCTCTTTTACCAGCTGGAAGAAATGGAGCAGCTGGGTGGTTTTAAAAGCGATCTTAGAGTGCTGCATGTATCTGATATCCATAATAATCCAGTTGCCTTTAATTTTATTCAGGAGATTGTCAATGTTTTTGATATCCAGCTGGTAATAGATACCGGGGACCTTACCGATTATGGTACACTTTTGGAGACTGAGATTGCCTCCTCCATCTCAGAGCTGCCTGTACCCTATGTCTTTATCCCCGGCAACCATGATTCCCCCTCAGTTATGGGAGCCCTAGAAGAGTATGATAATGTGCGAATACTTGATGGTGGTTCCATTAATATCAGGGGCCTGATCATTACCGGCCTGGAGGATCCGGCCTCTACCAGTAGAGAGATCGGTATTCCATCCCGGGAAGTAATAACAGAGTACCAAAGGGGTCTGGAGTTTTTGGTTGATGAACTGCAGGTTACCCCTCATCTGGTGGCTGTCCATAACTTTAAGCTGGCAGAGAAACTGGTGGGAAGGGTTCCAACCATTATCCATGGCCATACACACAGTATGGGCCTTAGAAAAGAAGAGGGAACAACAATAATTAATGCCGGCACCACCGGTGCTGCCGGTATCAGAGGTTTTGAAAAAACAGGTGGTATTCCCTATAGCCTGGCCATTCTCCACTATCAAAAGCTGGAGGAGTTAGAGCTGATGACTGTTGATATGATCAGGGTTTATAGTAGAAGGGCGGGTTTAAACCTGGAACGGATTCCAGTCAATTAAATATCCAATAATTAAAGGAAAAGACATCCTGCATAAAGAATAGATTAAATGGAGTGTCAATGAAGAGCAGAAAGGAAGTAGAAAGGATATGGTGCGAGCCTTTATTGGGATCGAGCTGGAGAATAGCCTAAAGGATGAGCTGGAGGAGCAACTAAGAGCTCTAAGGAAGAGCTTTCCTAACCTAAAATGGGTTGACAGTAAAAATTATCATCTTACCCTCAGGTTTCTGGGTGAGGTAAATAATGAAACCATCACCGAGCTAAAAAGTATCATAAATAACAGTGCAAAAGGGATCAATGCCATAAAGGCCACTATTAATCAGCTGGGTGCCTTTCCTCACCCCGACCACCCCCGGGTTATCTGGCTGGGCCTTGGCAGGGGAAAGAAAGAGATGGTTGAGCTGCACTCCAGTCTGGAATCAGAAATACAGAAGCTGGGTTTTAGCGGTGAGAGGCACAGTTATACTCCCCATTTAACCATTGCCCGTTTAAAAAAGAGGAGCTCACCAGAGGACTCATTAAAGAAAACCATCAAGAATTATAACTGGAAAGAAAGGGAGCTTGTCATCGATAATATCACCCTCTTTAAGTCCCGGCTAAGACCCTCAGGGCCCATTTATTCCCTTCTACACCAGGCCAAAATACTAAAAAACCCCTAAGGATTTAACCCTTCATTTCCTTCCATACTTGACTATTGCCAGGAGATGTAATACAATAATAACAACAAATGTTTGATGTCTGGCCGGCAGCATGTTTTTGGTGCTGGTTTTTGCTCAAGAGGATTAATTAAATCCTTAATCCCTGTTTGTATTAAAATCAAAAAGGAGGTGTTCTGTGAAAGAATCCTGTAATCATAAAAGGATTACCCGGATTTGACTAGCAGATATAAAGTTGACTAGTAAAGAAAAAAAGCAGGCTCTTGATATGGCTTTAAAGCAGATTGAAAGACAGTTTGGAGAAGGGTCTATTATGCTGCTGGGAGAGTACGATCCCAATATGGATCTTGATACCATTTCCACCGGTGCCCTCTCCCTGGATCTGGCCCTGGGGGTTGGAGGAATTCCCAGAGGCAGAATCGTTGAGGTTTATGGACCTGAGGCCTCCGGTAAGACCACCATTGCTCTGCATATGATTGCCGAGGCCCAAAAGAAGGATGGTATTGCGGCCTTTATTGATGCCGAGCACGCCCTTGATCCTGGCTATGCAAGTAATCTGGGAGTTAATACCGAGGACCTTTTGATCTCACAGCCCAATACCGGTGAACAGGCTTTGGAAATCTGTGAGGCGCTTGTGCGCAGTGGAGCCATTGATATTGTAGTCATCGATTCGGTGGCAGCTCTCGTTCCCAAGGCCGAGATTGAAGGGGAGATGGGTGATTCCCATGTCGGCCTCCAGGCGAGATTGATGTCTCAGGCCATGCGCAAGCTGGCCGGTTCTATCAATAAATCAAAGACCCTCTGTGTCTTTATCAATCAGATCCGGGAAAAGGTAGGGGTCATGTTTGGCAATCCGGAGACCACTTCTGGTGGTAGAGCCCTTAAGTTTTATTCCTCTATCAGACTTGATATCAGAAGAACACAGTCACTGAAGGATGGGAATGAATTAATCGGTAACAGAACCCGGGTCAAGGTAGTAAAGAATAAGGTAGCTCCACCCTTTAGAGAGGCTGAATTTGATATCATGTATGGGAAGGGAATCTCTTCTGCCAGCAGTATTCTTGATGTGGCAGTTGACTTTGATATTGTTCAGAGGGCCGGCTCCTGGTACTCCTATGGTGAAGACCTAAGACTTGGACAGGGAAGAGAGAATGCCAAGGAGTTTCTGGAGGAGAACCCGGAGTTAATGGAGGAGATAGCAATAAAGGTTAAAAAGAAGACTGGACTTATCCAGGAAGATAAGAGTGATGAAGAGAAGGAAGAGAATAGCGAGGAATAAAATCCTCCTGCCAGGAAAGCTTTCAGGACTACTGGTTTCAGGGGTTTGAAGAGGGCTGTAAAGGGCTTTTGCTGGTTGCTCCTGACCCCAAAGACAAACACCTTCTCTCATCAGGTAATACTTCCACCATCATTAAGACTGAAGGTGCTTGACAAGGCGAAGAAAAAGGTTTACAATAATAATCAGTCATGTCCCAGCATGAAAAGTAATATAATGTAATATTTTGCGTTGATAACTGAATAATGTTTTGGAATAAGGGAGGTGAAAATTATTCCTGGAGGTGTCTATTTTTATCTAATAATCTCCCTGCTGTTAGGATTGGCTATTGGTTTTTTAATTCGAAAATATATAGCCGAGGCCAGGATCCAGTCGGCTGAAAAGGAAGCCGATAATATACTGCAGACTGCCGAGCGGGAGGCAGAGTCCAAGAAACGTGAAGCCGTGGTGGAGGCCAAGGAAAAGGTCCATAAGCTGCGGGAAGAGGTTGAAAACGAGTGCAGGGAACGGAGAAACGAACTACAGACCCTGGAACGAAGGCTCCTGAAAAAGGAAGAAAACCTGGAAAAGAAAGAAAAGAACCTTGAGGAAAAAGAGAATACCTACAACAACAAACTCAAGGATATTAAGAATAGAGAACAGGAAGTTAAAGAACTACAGGATAAACACAAACAGGAGCTGGAAAAGCTCTCTGGGTTAAACAGGGAAGAAGCGAAAAAACTTATTCTCCAGCGGGTTGAAGAGGAGATGGAACACGAAACAGCCAGAAAAATCAACCAGATGGAAAAGGAAGCCCGGGAGATTGCTGAAAAAAGAGCCCGTAAGATTATTTCCACTGCCATCCAGCGATATGCAGCTGACCATGTTGCAGATACAACGGTATCTGTGGTTTCGCTCCCCAGTGATGAAATGAAAGGGCGGATCATTGGCAGAGAGGGCAGAAACATCAGAGCTTTAGAAAGCCTGACCGGTATCGATCTTATTATCGATGATACCCCGGAAGCAGTTATCCTCTCAGGTTTTGACCCCATCAGAAGAGAGATTGCCCGAATAGCCCTAGAGAAGTTAATTGTTGATGGACGTATCCATCCTGCTCGCATTGAAGAGATGGTTGAAAAGGCCAAAAAGGAGATTGACTATCATATTCTTGAAGAGGGAGAACAGGCCACCTTTGATCTGGGCATTCATGGAATAAATGAGGAACTGATTAAACTGCTGGGAAGACTGAAATACCGTACCAGTTATGGCCAGAATGTACTGCAGCACTCACTTGAAGTTGCTCACCTGGCAGGCATGATGGCAGCAGAGATAAATGCTGACATTGATGTTGCCAAGCGTGGCGGATTGTTGCATGATATCGGTAAAGCCATTGACCATGAAGTGGAAGGACCTCATGTTAAAATAGGTCTTGATGTGGCAGAGAAGTACGGTGAAAAGAAGGAGATTTTACAGACCATTGCCTCTCATCACGGTGATGTCGAACCGGAAACCATTGAAGCCGTACTGGTAGCGGCTGCTGATGCGCTTTCTGCTGCCAGGCCCGGTGCCAGAAGAGAGACCCTTGAATCATATATTAAGAGGCTAGAAAGCCTTGAGAAAATAGCCGATTCCTTTAGTGGTGTAGAAAAGGCCTATGCCATCCAGGCCGGCAGGGAAATAAGAATAATTGTTCATCCCGATCAGGTACATGATTCAACTGCTCCCAAGCTGGCACGAGACGTTGTCAAGGATATTGAAGAGGATCTCGATTATCCCGGACAGATTAAGGTTACTGTAATTAGAGAAACCAGAGCAGTTGATTATGCAAAATAATAATTTCAGGACCTTCCTGCATTACAAGGAAGGTCCTTTCCTTTTTTCAAATATTTTTCAGCACTCTCTTTGCAGGAGATAATCTACCCATAGCGAAAAGTATATTAAATACTTTTCTCTAGGTGGAGGGTGAAATGACGATCTATTACAAAAATCAGGAAAAAATTAAGGAAGGGACGGGCCTGTTAATCTCGATTCTTCTTCGCTATCCCGAGATCAATACCATCAAGATTGATCCACAAAGTGAAGAACTGCGCTTCTCATTCTTGCTGCAGGAAGTCTTATCAAAGGAGTCTCTGCAGTCCTTCCAAAAAAGGCTTGAAGATAGTATATCTCTCTTTTGCAGTCTTAAAAATGAGGAAGAGAATATCCCTCGTCTGGTTAGCAAAAACTATGGTGGTTATTCCCTGCTTGAAGTTCGCTGTCAAATATTTAAGCTTTCAAGGTCACTGCTGGCACTGGTAATTGATCTTATCTGTGCTTCCTTTGAAGCCAGGATGATGAAGGAAGAGGTGAGGGGTGCCCTGTACGGAACTAAGGAACAGGAAGAGCTCATCGATGATATGTTTTCGAAGTTTAAAGATACTGACCACTTACAACAGCTAATTGGATTGAGAAAAGATGGCAAGGTAATGGTCTTTGATCGTTCATAAAAACTAGAAAGGGTTAGCGATGAAATTAATGTGTATCGGTGATATTGTTGGCAGGGCAGGGAGAAGAGCCCTTAGGCTTTTACTCCCACAGGCAGTCGATCGCTATCAACCAGACTTTATTGTGGCCAATGCTGAGAATGCGGCAGGTGGCTTTGGTATTACTAAGGGAGTGGCTGAGGAGATCCTTGGTTATGGTGTGGACCTGCTTACCATGGGTAACCACTGCTGGGATAATAAAGATATCTATAAATTTATCGAGGGAGAGGAGAGGCTAATTAGGCCTGCTAACTTTCCTGAACCAGCTCCCGGTAGAGGTTTTAGAAGCTTCAATGTACGGGGGAAGAGGGTGCTGCTAATAAACTTACTGGGACGTATCTTTCTCTCACCGGTTGAATGCCCCTTTCGCTATCTGGATCAATTGCTGGCAGAGGATGAAGGAGCTGATTACATAATCGTAGATTTTCATGCTGAGGCCACCTCCGAAAAAAAGGCCCTGGGCTATTATGCTGATGGAAGGGCCTCACTGCTCTTTGGCACCCATACCCATGTCCAGACTTCAGATCAAGAGATATTACCTGCCGGAACAGGATATATAACCGATCTGGGTATGACGGGAGCCATTGATTCAGTTCTTGGTGTGAAAAAGGAAGAGGTTATTAAAAGACTAAAAACCCAGCGACCATATTCCTTTAAAGTGGGAACAGGTGCCGTTCAACTGCAGGGAATTGCAGCTGAACTGGATAATAATACAAAAAGGGCCCTTTCCATTGAGAGGTTTGACATTAAAGAATAGATCATGTAGCTTTATAGATTAAATCCTTGCCTTCTTTTTTTACGGAAAAAGAAGGAATTTTTATGACAGTGTTTAATATATATAGTAATAAGTAGTAAAAATTAACAATAGGGAGGATTAAATATTAATGGAAATATTAAAAGTATCCTCAAAATCCAGTCCCAACTCAGTTGCTGGTGCTCTGGCAGGTGTTTTAAGAGAAAGAGGTGGTGCTGAACTGCAGGCCATTGGAGCTGGAGCACTAAATCAGGGAGTTAAAGCAGTTGCTATTGCCAGGGGTTTTGTAGCACCAAGTGGTATGGATCTGATCTGCATCCCCGCTTTTACCGATATTGAGATTGATGGTGAAGAAAGAACGGCCATAAAACTGATTGTTGAGCCTCGTTAGTAATATTTTCTTTTTATTGATATATTGCAATTATTTTTAACATTATGTAAAATTAAGTCTCCCGCTCTTTAAAGTGGGAGGCTTTTTTTCGCCAGTTATCAGTTCCTTTGCAAACTTTCAAGACACCCTTCCAGGCTAATCTGGTTTACTTTGATAAAGCTTTGGTCCTGGCTCCAATTTGTCCTTTAACAAGGTAAGGCAAGAAGTCCGCTTGCAAACTTTGTTTGCTGGCGGATGAA
>CAZXKH010000089.1:0-7486 GCA_964641385.1 uncultured Clostridia bacterium
ATAAAGGTTACTATTCTAAAGAGTCTCTTGAGTTCATTTCTAGTTAACATATCCTGATTGCCGGCAATAAACTCTCTTTTCAGCACTGCTTTGTGAAAAAATGCACTTTTCAAGGTAATAGCAATTATTCAATACCAATTTCAAATGTCAACGCCCCTGCTGTTAAAGGCAAGAGGATTTATTTTTGTTAATGAGTAATCATCTTAAAACACTGGTAAAACAGCCTTTCCGAGTGACTGCAGGGCATAATAGAACAAAGGGTCCGGCCTCTGGTTTATGTGAAAGAGCTTATAACTAAAAGGTCAAAGAGAAGCACTGTGTATATTTATACATTGTATCAACAGACTTATCCACAGGCAGGTGCCTGTTAGGGAATATATCTGTGGAAAGGCGCCTCGAAAGCTCTACATATATTGTTGTTTGTCTCTAAGTATAAATCGCACTCTGTGCTATCATTAAAAATGCAAGCTACCCATCTGCTCAAACATTAAGTTCTCGATTGATGATAATTCTGTTAAGGGCTCTTTATTGCAACCTACCTTACCGTGAACACCAAGAATTTTTTTCTGCCTCTTGTTTGCTTATTTAGGTCCCTGTTGATATTTATGATCTTAATATTTGATTAATACTGAGATATTCTTTATGGCACCAGGTACAGAGTACTGGTATCATCACCGGGTAAGCCTTTAAAGCCTCTATCATCCATCTCTGTTCTTAGATAGTCTCCTTGAAGCCAGAGTGGAGTCTGATCACTGTAGTGTGGGCTTAGTGGATGGCCCGATGCACCACCAGCCAGGTTTTCCAGTGTAACCGGTACCTCCTCCATGGCAATTATTGAGCGCCAGGGAGCAGAATTGGTGACCATAAAGGGTGCTGTAAAGGGATAGGAAGCAGCAGCCACAGTCAGGTGACTGCCTCCCATTGGATAGGGGCCATCATTTAGTAACCTGTCTACAAGGGGCATGGCTCCCATGGGATGATCGAGAAGTATCTGGTGAAGATTACCCCACTGCCAGTCATTAAGATCATCTCCCAACCTTTCAGATAAATAATCCACTGCCTGACTGAAGGCACGAGTTAAAATACCTCTCCTCCCCTCTTCTGCCTCCTCAAACCAGATTGATCCCTCTTTAAGCATTCTATCGAAGGTATTTACACAGGGACCGGAAAGAAAATTCCGGTAGAGGTCTTCACCCATTTCATCCCTAAAGGTCTCTTCAAGGGCCTTTAGATAAAAGGAATGATAGATACTGGGTCCCATCTTTTCCGAATCATCCTCTGGCTCTTCCTCCGCCCACTTAAGCAGGATATCAAGGGCCTCAGCCTCCTTCTCATTCCATTCATTGGCCAGTAGATCTTCTTTAATTAAAGGTACCAGTTCTTTGGCCTGCAGGTTATCTACATTGTACTGCAGCTTTATCATATCCTGGATAGTAAACTCTCTTTCCTCTTCGAGAAAGTCATTAATTGCTGCTGCTCTGTATGGTGGTGCCCATTGATGAGAGATAAAATAGGGGTACTGATCATCAACAACCCTGTTGTTGGCAGTGGAGATATAACCCTCGGGAGGATTATAGAGTGTTGGCAGCTCCTGATAGGGGATATAGCCCTGCCACTGGTAATCAGGATCCCATCCGGGAGCAGGAATTAACCCTTCACCCTTCTTTCTAATTGGAATTCTCCCATTGGCTCTGTAAGCAATATTTCCTTCCTCATCGGCAAAGACAAAGTTTTGAGCAGGGACATGAAAGTAATCCATTGCTTCCTTAAACTCCTCCCAGTTGCGGGCTGTGGAGAAGGCAAGCACAGCATCTATCTCCTGTGTATAATCATGGGCAGTCCAGCGCAGACTTAACGGTTCTACTACTTCATCCATGACATCGGAAATAAGAGGACCATTTCTGGTAATAACAATCTCATGGATTACAGCTTCATCCCTTCCCTTGACCCAGAACTCCTCTTCTAAAACCTCAGCCTCCTCCCACTGACCATCATATTCAAAGAGATAAGGTTCTTCAGGGTGCTGGCGTTCCAGGTACAGATCCTGAACATCAGGACCAACATTGGTTACTCCCCAGGCTAAATGACCATTTGAACCCACAATGATACCCGGAACACCGGGGAAAATAACACCATTTAAAGCCATTTCGCCAGGTATTTCAAGCCTGGTCTGGTACCAGATAGAGGGTAGCCCCATACCCAGGTGCATATCATTGGCCAGTAATGGTTTTCCCGATGCTGTCCGCTCTCCGGATAAAACCCAGTTATTGCTGCCCATCTCCTGTCCGGCTATACCGGTACTAAGGGTATTAACCAGATCAAGCATGGAAAGCAACCCTGATGTAGAATGGCCCTCCTCAGGAAGATATGCTCGTATATCCTCTACAATGGTAGGGCCATCTTCTGGATAGCTGGGGAACAACTCCCTGGCCTTTTCTTCAGGCAGGGCTTCAAGGGCAGCCCAGAGAAAGAGCTCAGTATCCATGTTGCCACCTAAATCCCAGGCCATATATTTACCAATAGCGATGGTATCTACAACTCTCCATTCTTCGGGAGTATATCTCAGCAAAGTAAATTCAGGTGGTAAGTTATTTGAGTTCTGCTGAAGATAAGCGTTTATGCCACTGGTGTAACTCTCCAACAGCTTTTTGGTAGAGGAATCAATTTTATCAATAGATTGTTCTGCAGTATGATACATCAGCAGGCTTCTGAGAAAAAAGTCAATCTCCAGATAGTCTTCTCCAAATATTTCAGCCAGCCTTCCTGAAACTGCTCGACGTGATAGATCCATCTGCCAGAGACGATCCTGAGCCTGAATATATCCCTGGGCAAAAAAAAGGTCCTGCTTATTATCAGCACTGATTTTTGGAATTCCATAACCATCACTTAAGACAGTAACCCTGCTGTTAACAGGCACCTCTATAGTGCCTTCCCTCTCAGAAATTCCCCTTCGGAAATAAATATAACCACCACCAATTATTCCTCCAATAACTATTATTGCTACCAGAGGCATGATAATATTCCAGCGCCTCAAAAAAACCAGCCCCTTTCTTGTCTTAGTAAAAAAAATAGATACATCTTATTTATTGGCAACAAAAAAGAGAACAATATTTACGATAAAGATTACTGCAAAAAGAGGATAGAAAAATCTCAGTATGCGAAGAAAAATTGTAACTCTAAACAAACTAAAAAAGACAGCTATCAATATTAACATTAGAATGAACCTTGATATTGAATTCCAGAATTCTGAAAGCTCTTTCAGCATAGGATACACTCTTTTCCATTATACTGGAATGGTATTTTGCTGTACCCCCAAAGGATATTGTATTGGATTAAGCCGAACTCTCATCTCCTGGCCAAGAATAGATTGATTTAATGACCTCTCAGAGGCCACCTCATACCAGCAGCCCTTGCAACCATGTTCTGGTGATCTTCATCAATTGTATTGCTGTTATGAAGTCTACTCCCATTAAAGTGAAGACAGATATGACCGTTAAAATTGTTATTGAAAATAGCTTGATCTCCATGTGGATAACCGTTAATTGAACCTGCTATCAGATACCCATTAAACTGTACCACCACAGCTCTTCGATCCCAGCTCCACTGCCCTCCATATATTTCTCTTAAAATTGCTGTATCACGAGCTGTTAGTGGTTCTACATCAGCATGAACGGTACCGAAAAGCCTTTTAATCCTAAAGGACAAACCAGTTTCCACATCTGTTAATACTGCCACTTCCTTGAGTGGAAAAAGAGCATCAACTTTTCCCCAGGAAAGATCTCTTATCTCCTGCCTGCCTATTTCATACTGCCCTGGAATCCTAATTCTGTCTCCCTGCTGGATCTGGTTGGGGTTGGAGATATCGTTTAACCCTATTATTTCATCTACGGATGTATCCCATCTGTTGGCCAAATTCCAGAGGGTATCCCCGGGCTGCACCCTATATTCCTCTGAGGTTCCTGTCCCAGCCTCCTGAAGCGCTGACCAGGTTTTTGGACCAACAATCCCGTCTACATCCAGACCAAAGAACTGCTGAGCCTGTTTAACAGCAATCTCAGTCTGCATCCCAAACATGCCATCTACCTGACCTGGATTAAAACCCAGTTCTTTAAGTTTTAACTGTAGATTCTTAACTGCACTTCCACCATCATTAATCCTTAATAACTCCTGCTCATGCAATTCACCGGTCATGCTAGCCAGCTGTACTGATGCATCCATCATCTGATCATAATCCTTATCAACAGCTTTAGTAACTGCCATTCCATTGTATTCGCCGTACAGTAAAGAATTGCTGGTCACTTCAGTCATTAGTTCTTCTATATTTAACACACCATTATGCTCTTCTGCTGAAGAAAGATCATTAAAAATATCAATGATTGAATTAGAAGTATAAACTCCTGCCATTGAGTTACCAAATACAAGAACCATTAACAACAAAACCAGTGTGACTGTTAAGTAATGTGTTTTCATCTCATTCACCTTTCTATCTGCAGATGAACCCACAAGATTTTTTTGGGTAGGATTGCAGACAATGATTATAGTAGTAACTATTAGCGCTTATAATTAAAACTGCACCCTATGATTATTTCTTTACTACAGTATTTTTACTCTTCCTTATTTCTGTTATTATTTATTTTTCAATTGATTTATATCTGCACCCTGAATAGAAATAATTGATCTTTCTATCCTAATTTAAATGCTATAACTAAATAGCAACAAAATACTATAGCAGGATGGGTATTTACAGCCCATTCTATTATGCAATGAAATACCCATCTCTCTTAGGTAGCCCTTGTCCATAATACATCTATATAATTAATGCTAATTAAATGCTGTAAACATCACATGAAGATGATTATTTCCTGTCTTCTAAACATTATTTTATTCCATAAAATACACCTCCTTTAATTGAAGATCCCTTTGATAAATGTCTGCCCTTAAATTTAACTGGTTATCCTCTATCCAGCTGGTACTGTATTGAATATGGATATTTACTGTATCTTCCAGAAAAACAATGGTCTCCTCTCTCTCTTCAACCACTTCAAAAATTCTCTGGAGATCCCAGTCAGTATTTTCTTGTAACAGATAAAGAGCCAGTTGAATTGGGTTTTCGATTCTAATACAGCCTGCACTGAAGGTTCTCTCTCTATCCTCAAAGAGTTTTCTATCAGGTGTATCATGCAGATAAACCCGGTACTGGTTTGGAAATTTAATAATTACCCTGCCAAGAGTATTCCATGGGCCAGCATCCTGCCAGAAATAATAGTTAAAGTCATCCTCATCTACATCATCCCAGTCAACATCATGGGGATCGATGGCCCTAAAGCTACCATTCACGCCTTCATAAACCCTAATCTTCATATCTTTCAGCTGGTCTGGATCTTGACGTACCTTAGGCAGGTAATCTTCAAGGGCAATGGATTCTGGTATGTACCAACGAGGACTAAAGACAAGGTGAGTAATTCTATTGCTGAGAATAGGAGTCTGTTTCTGCTCCCGTCCCACTATTACCCTCATCTCCATAACTTTTTTATCCTGTTCAATAACCTCAAGTTTATAATCTGGAAGGTTTACAACAACATATTTATCTCCCAGTTCACGGGGCAGCCAGCGCCACCTTTCAAGGTTAATAATTATCCTCTCAATTATCTCCTCAACAGAGATATTAAGAAACTTTAATGTCTCTTCATCAACTCTGCCCGTTGCCTCCAACCCACAGCGCAATTGAAAATCATAAACTGCTTTTTCCAGCTCTTCATCAAAGAGATCGGCATCTGTATGAGCAAGAGTTCTATTCTGTCCAGGTTCAAGCTGTAAACGCTGGCGTAACAGCTCTACTTCCTCACCCTGATCTCCCTTCTGTATTATATCTCCTTCTGGAACAGAGGGCCATCCTCCTTCTTCCTGCAGCTCTCTGTAAAGAGAAAAAGACTGTAATAACATTCTATAGTGCTGGTGTGCAGGCCTGAATTCATCGACTATACCCTTTATATCCCCCATCTCCTGAACATTATCAAGGGCCATGATCAGGTTGCTGGAGAGTGATGGATTGAACCAGCTTCTCTCCAGTTTTTCAGCATCCAGACGACCATAGTATAGATCTGAACAGAACAAAAAGAAGGCATCAGTTAAGAGGAGCTCCATTTTAATTAAAAGTTCTTTAATCCTTTCACTATCCTCTTCGGAGTTAATATCCATCCAGGTAAAGACCAGTGGCTGATAATGATACTCCTCAGGATAAAACCCCTCTTGATCCGAATTTTCCAGTAGATTAAAGAGATCGACTCCCATTGGAGTGAGCGTCTCTCCATCTATCCAGACTGGTGTGTGGTCGCGGCCCTGATAGTATTTAACAATAGTATCAGTAGCATGAAGAAACTGGTTTAAGATTTTTATCTTACCTTCTTCATTCTCAGAGACTGTTATGCGTTCCCTGAGGATTTCCTGCAGTTCCTCTCTTCCAATTATTTCTTCAGCTGTACTTTCTACAACCGGATTAAGTATACACAAACATATTAGACCAGCTATAACAATAACTCTCTTTTCAGACCTTCGCAAAAGAACAACCTCCTGTTCTAGAATTGTGCATATTTATTTTTCATTTGGTTTCTGCAGTGAATAAGGGTTTAGCGCCTTAGTTTTGGATTAATTAGGAAAAGCTTTTTCTTATCGAATAGTAGTCAGGAAAATAAGAATATTAACAATAGGATAAAAAAGATGATAAGAGATAGAAAGACAGCTGCACTTGTTATGTCTTTAATGATCTTGACCTGGGGATGGTATTCTTGATAATCCAGATCAAGGGTCCTCTCCAGGGCAGTATTAAAAATCTCCAGTCCGGTAATAACCACCATAAAAATAAGTAGAATAAAAAACCTTAAAGGATCTAAAATTCCCCCCAGGTAAAGAAATAGAGTTATAACAATCAATAACAACAGATAAATAAAATTTCTCTCATTCCTTAACAAAAACAATAGACCCTGTATGGAATAACGGGCAGCCCTGAGTAGTCTGGTTATCTCTGATTTAATCATTATCCGGTAATATAGTTATCAAATTTACTACCGGAGTCACCCCCTCTACAACCCTCTGAGGCATAGATATCCTCAATAACTAATCTGCCTGACCTCTCCTGCTGGTTTAATTCAGGCCTTAATAATAGATCAACTTTTTCCCTCTGGCACAGTTCAAAGTGTTCTCTCATATTATATCCAATGGCCTGGAATCCATTTATCTGAAACTGGAGATGTTTATTGGCCAAAAGAATAAGGTTATGACAGCTGATGGATCTCAGATGAAAGACCGGTGGATTATTCCCCTTGCCAAAGGGAGTCATTCTCTCCAGATCATTTATTAAATCCATGTTTAGCTCTTCAACTCTCAGCTCAAGGTCTGGTTGCTGTGCTTCGTATTCCAGGGCAGAAGTCGAATGATAGAGCCTCTGGCACAACTCTTTATATTTACCCTTCTTTAAAGTTAAACCAGC
>CAZXKH010000090.1:0-7424 GCA_964641385.1 uncultured Clostridia bacterium
ATAATAACGCGAACCCTTTCCTTTTCTTCACCCATGATAGTATAGTTCATTTTAAGGTCCTGAGGAACCTGTTCGCCCAACTGTTGTTCAATGAACTTGAAGTAACCGTTAATTCCAAGATTATCAATCCATAGTTCAATAGATTGCTCTATCCGGATCAGGCATTTTGCCGGTGTTTTAAAGTATTCTTCCATGTCTTTAGCTGAATCGAGGTTATACATACTGCTGACAAGATTTTTTATTTCTTCATTGTAGAAAGGATCAAAACCCATTCGTAGTCCGTCTCGTAGAGCTTTATTTTCATCATTAATTACTGAAGTAAAATCATATTCAATATCGGATAGATAACTATCGATCAATAGAAGACATAATTTTACTGCTTCAAGGGCACGTCTGCTGTTCCTCGAATTGTTATCGCGGTGAAGTTTTAGCATATTGCCTTCCAATGAAAAGAGTATGAATGAATATGCATCTTCATTACCTTTCTTTATTTTACCAAATTTACGTGCCATTTTGGTTGATATTTTGTCCATTTTATAGGAATTTACCCTGGATTTTTTACCCATTATTCACTCATCCTTTCTTTAATATTTTCAAGTAAATTATAACAACTGACATCAGTTAAGTCAACTACCTCCAGCAAACCTAAGGGTTTGCAAAAAGCTTTAGTGACTACTCTAAGCCAGTTGGCTACGTTATTAAGGTGATGAGACCCTTTAGAGATGATGCCTTAGTCTGTGGTGCTATGTCTAAACCTAAGTGGCAGGGACAGTGGCATACACCCCAAAGTGAGGAAGGGCAAAATAGCATCTCAGAAAGGCTTATGGCATAACCTATAGTTTGCATCATACTCGCATACCAGAAATGGACTGGCCTTTAATCAGCAAACAGCATCGCTCCGGCCTCGATGGCCTAGTATTGAAACTATCAATGCGTTATTTAAAAGAAAGTTTCAATGCTCCGGTCTCGATGGCCCAGTATTGAAACTATCAGTGCGTTATTTAAATGAGAGTTTCAATGCTCTGGTCTCGATGGCCTAGTATTGAAACTATCAATGCGTTATTTAAATGAGAGTTTCAATGCTCTGGTCTCGATGGCCTAGTATTGAAACTATCAATGCGTTATTTAAATGAGAGTTTCAATGCTCTGGTCTCGATGGCCCAGTATTGAAATTATCAATGCCTAATTTAAAAGAAAATTTCAATGACAGTTCCTTTTAGAGATTGACGATAGGAACGAGATGGGAGGATGTCAACTTTTAACCTCCATAACAGAGATTCTTTGATCATCTTTTAATTCCTTATCATATTTAACTCCTGCTTTCTGAACTTTTACCGCACAAACCTTTAATTCTGGTATCTTAGATATTGGATCAGTTGAAGCAATGGTTAACATATTTGCCGGGGACTCTCTAAAGTGAAAGGTCATGAAAATAACACCTGCCGGGACAAGATCAGTTACCTGCACCCTTGTTGTTATCTTTCCTCTTCTGGATTCCACATAAATTAGATCATCATCCTTTATATCATACATTTTTGCATCTTTAGGGTGCATCATGGCCAGCTCTTCTGAACGCAAATCTTCAAGACGGGAACGTCTACTCATTGTGCCAGTATGGAAATGATACAGCATTCTTCCAGTTGTTAATACTAGGGGATAATCCTGATCAGGATTCTCTTCTGGTTCAAGGTATTCTACCCCATGGAACTTACCCTTTCCCCTGCTGAATCCATCAGCATGTAAATAAGGTGTGCCTGGATGACTGGAAGTTGGACAGGGCCACTGCAGCCCACCTCTTTCTAGTCTCTGGTGTGAGATGCCTCCATAGAGAGGAGAACAGCCTGCGATCTCCTCCATTATTTGGGCTGGACCTTCCGGGTAATGCCAGGAGTGGCCCATTCTCTGAGCCAGCTCAACAATAATCTTACAGTCAGGCTTTGCCTGGCCGGTCCTTTCTATGGCTTTCCTTGCCAGCTGAACCCTTCGTTCTGTATTGGTAAAGGTTCCATTCTTCTCTGCAAAGGTTGTGGCAGGTAATACTACATCTGCCAGATTTGCTGTCTCAGTTAAGAAAATATCCTGGACCACCAGAAATTCTAGCCTCTGAAGCCCTTCGATAACATGGTTAACATTCGGATCAGAGAGCACAGGGTTTTCACCCATAATATACATCGTCTTTAACTTGCCTTGATGAGCTGATTCTGTCATTTCTGTTACTGTGAGGCCAGGTTCTTCAGGTAGTTTGATCTTCCAGAACTCTTCAAACTTCCTTCGAACATCACTATCTTCAACTGACTGGTAAGAGGGATAATAGTTTGGCAGACATCCCATGTCACAGGCGCCCTGAACATTATTCTGACCTCTCAGAGGATCAACTCCTGTTCCTCGCCTTCCTACATTTCCTGTTAAGATGGCGAGATTAGCAAGGGCCATTACATTATTGGTCCCAGTAGCATGCTGAGTAATCCCCATAGCATATATAGTGGTGGCCTTTTTAGCCTTACCATATAGATAAGCTGCTTGCTCAATTTTCTCTTCTGTTAAACCTGTTATATCTGCTACTTTTTCTGGTGTATATGCTTTTACTGTCTCATAGAACTCTTCGAAACCATCAGTTCGTTCAGAGACAAACTGATGGTCCATTAGATCATCACGTAATATGATATGGGCCATTCCGTTTAAGAGGGCAATATCTGTCCCCGGCTGGTGCCGTAACCACAAGTCAGAATACTTTACCAGCTCAATCTTTCTCGGATCAGCAACGATTAGTCTTGTTCCATTCCTTACAGCCTCTTTTATCCTGTACCCTGTGACTGGATGGGCTTCTGTTGTGTTTGCCCCTATCAAGAATATTACATCTGTCTCCAGGATCTCCTTTATTGAATTGGTCATTGCTCCGCTACCGAAAGCTGTTGCCAGACCGGCAACTGTTGACGAGTGTCACAAACGGGCACAGTGATCGATATTATTGGTCCCTAATACAGTGCGCATAAATTTCTGAAACAGATAGTTCTCTTCATTTGTACATTTAGCTGAACTTAAGCCTGCAACTGCTTTAGGGCCCCAACGTTCTAAGATGTCCTTAAACCTTGCTGCAACAAAATCAAGGGCCTTATCCCAGCTGATCTTCTCAAAGTTTCCATCTCTTTTGATGAGGGGATTGGTTAGCCTATCAGGTGAGTGAACATACTCCCAACCAAACTGCCCCTTACTACAAAGGTCACCTAAATTTGGGCCAGACCTATCTGCACTAACTCCAACAATAATGTTATCTTTCACCTTCAAATCCAGGGTGCAGCCAACACCACAATAGGGGCAGACAGTCGTCACTTTCTTCATCTCCCAGGGACGCCCTGCCCAATTAGTAGACTTTTCAACCAGGGCTGCCACAGGGCAGACATTGATACACATGCCACAGAAGGTACAGGTAGTCTCCTGGAGAGGGTCATCATAAGCTGAAGTCACCTTGGATTCAAAGCCACGCTCGATAAAGTCATAAACATAAGCCCCATTTACTTCAGCACATACAGTTACACACTTCCCACACCTTATACATTTACTGTAATCACGAATAAAGAATGGATTGTCGGTATCTATAGGATAATCTCTAAACTCACCCTGATAGGGGGTATCTTCCACCCGATAGCGATAACAGTAATCCTGCAGACGACAATCACCATTGCGCTCACAGGTTAAGCATCGCAGATCATGGTTTGCCAGAAGCAATCTAAGAATTTCTCGCCTTGCTTCTATTACCTCTTCAGATTCGGTGAATACTTCCATCCCCTCTCTTACCGGAGTCGAACAGGATGCTATAAGTTTTTTGGCACCCTTAACCTCCACCACACATATCCTGCAGGCTCCTATAACATGCAGTCTTTCTTCATAACAGAGGGTGGGAATATCTATACCTGCCTCTTCAGCAGCCTTTAAGATGGTATAATCACTATTTACATGATAATCAGTCCCATTGATCCTTACCCTTACCTTATCCATTAACTTCAAAAAAACCTCCTTTTATTAACTGATTACGATGGCATCAAAGGGGCATTTATCCAGACATTCTCCACATTTTGAACATACTTTAGGATCAATGATAAATGCTTCCTCTTTATCACCGGCTATAGCATCCACCGGACACTGCTTTAGACAGAGTCCGCAGGCCTTACATTTATCAGCAATGATTCTATAAGTTGCAAGGTCTTTACAAACCCCTGCCGGACATATTTTTTTTTCCACGTGGAGTCTGTACTCATTTTCAAAGAAGCGCAGAGTACTCAGAACTGGATTGGGGGCAGATTGTCCCAGACCACAAAGAGATGTATTGATGATTGTTCTACCTAAGTTTTCTAGAATATTTAGATCTTCTACCTCTCCATCTCCCTTTACGATCCGGTTCAATATCTCAAGCAGCCTGGTGGTGCCTTCCCTACAGGGAGTGCATTTGCCACAGGATTCCATCCTGGTAAAGGAGAGGAAGAAGCGAGCCAATTCAACCATACAGCTATCTTCATCCATGACTACCAACCCACCAGAACCCATCATTGCTCCTACCTCAATGAGAGAATCATAATCTATTGGGAGCTCAAGGTGTTCATCTCTCAAACAACCCCCTGAGGGTCCGCCAATCTGGACAGCCTTAAAGTCTTTGCCTTCTCGAATGCCCCCTCCGATATCGAATATGATCTCTCGCAAGGTAATTCCCATGGGCACTTCCACCAGGCCGGTATTATTTATCTTTCCTGTTATGGCAAATATCTTAGTCCCTTTACTCTCTTTACTACCAAGTTCAGCAAAAGACTTAGCACCCATCTTCAGGATGACCGGAATGTTGGCAAGGGTCTCTACATTATTTACCACAGTAGGTCTATCCCAGAGACCTTTTGTGGCTGGGTAGGGTGGACGGGGACGGGGAAACCCTTTATTGCCCTGGATAGATTCAATTAGAGCTGTCTCCTCACCACAGACAAAGGCACCTGCTCCCTGGTTAACCTGAATATTAAAGTTGAATTCTTTCCCCAATATATTATCTCCCAGATAGCCTGCCTTTTCGGCTTCTTTAATCGCCCCGGTAACTCTTTTCACTGCAAGGGGATACTCAGCCCTTACATATATAAACCCCATACTGGCACCAACTGCATATCCAGCAATCAACATACCTTCTAAGACTAGATGGGGATCACCCTCCATAATACTTCGATCCATAAAGGCCCCGGGGTCCCCCTCATCTGCATTACAGATAATATACTTTTTTTTGCCCTTTACCTGGTGTCCATACTCCCATTTCAATCCAGTGGGAAAGCCCCCTCCACCTCTTCCTCGAAGTCGAGAGCTCTTTATTTCTTCAATTACATCTTTCTGTTGCATGCTTAAAGCTTTTTCTAACCCTCTATATCCTCCAGATGCTAGATAATCATTTATATTGGAAGGATCTGTTATTCCGCAGTTTTTCAATACAAGCCTTCTTTGTTTCTGATAGAAGGGTATCTGATCCCTGTCTTGAATTAACTCACCATTGGTAGGGGGGCTATAGAGTAATTCTTCGAATATACTTCCTTCCTGTAGGGTATCGATTAACCTGGAGGCATGATCTTCTTTAACCTGACAGTAAAAGTAACCTTCAGGTTCAATCATAATTAGGGGTCCTTGTTCACAGAAGCCATGGCAGCCTGTAAACTTAAGGCCATACTCTTTCTCTAATCCCCGCTTCTTTAATTCTTCTTTTAGGGTCTTATAGATTGTCTCAGAATGAGAAGAGACACATCCGGTTCCTCCACAGACTAATATATTCTTCTTCAATGTAATACTTCCACTTTCTCATGTTCGGCTAATATTTTAGGGACTTGACTTGGAGTAACTTTACCATGGGTTTTGTCATCGATGACCAGTACAGGTGCAAGACCACAGGCCCCAACACAGGAGACCTGTTCCAAAGTAAAGGCTAAATCCTTTGTAGTCTCACCAGCTTTAATCTTTAGCTCTTTTTCAAATACCTCTAAAATCTTAGAGGCTCCCCTAACGTGACATGCTGTTCCCATACATATTTTAATTAAAGACTCACCTCTTGGCTTTAAGTTAAACTGGTGATAAAAGGTTACTACACCCAACACCTTAGCCAGTGAGAGATTCATCCCTGAGGCAACCTTCTCAAGAATTTCCCGGGGAAGATACCCCATTTCTCCTTGAATCTCCAGGAGAAGAGGGATCAAGCCCCCCGGTTTTTTTACATATTTTTCTATCAACCTGTCTACATCTAAAGGAACCCCATCCTTATCCATTTCCCCAGACATAGTTTTCACTCCTTACGAGACTTTGATTCATTCTCTGTTCACAGATAATATTCCCGAAGATCAGTTCATTTAACTTATATAATTATGGAATTTCAGCTTTATATTTTCCTAGACAAGAGATCAAAATACTCAAAGGTTGCCACCAAGATTGAGGGAAAATTTATACGCAGGTAATGTATTACATAATAGTAATTACTTGAAGACCCTAGCTATGTAGTATCATTAATACACTAAAGGGCCAACAAATTAGCTAATTTGTCGGCCCTTCAGTGTATTTAACTTATTATACACTTGCAAACTTTCTTTGCTGGTGGATGAATTGCTATCCTGCTACCTGGGAAATCCAGTTATTATATCTTCTATCTTAGACAAACCTCTTGCAAATTATCTAGAGTTTGCTGGAGGTAGTTGGCATCATTTTGTAGAATCTTCCCCTTCAATTATCTCTACCTCAAGTAATATACTGGTCTTCCAGGTATCCTTATCTTCAAGTGCCCTGACATCATTCATGTTATTGACCAAGACATTTGGGTATACAATATGTGTTTTTGTGACTTTTTCAACTGGCATATGGCCTGCACTGAAGGTTATATCAGGTTTCAGTATTGGGAATTCGCTATAGATACCTTCTTTTTGTAAGAGGGCATAAGCAGGCTGCAGCATCTGGTAAATCCATGAATTAATCATTACACCAAAGCTATCATCGTCCATTGAGCCTTCAGTGCTGAAGAATTTTTTAACCAGACTGTATGTATCACTGTTTTTTAAACTGATCATTTTTTCCTTTGTGGATTCATCTAGATTGGTTATATCATATTGCAGTTTTTCCTTGTTAAAATAAACTTCTGGTAAATGGATATAACCACCACCCTCAGTAAATCTTTTTTTATCTTCATTTATGACTTCAAATATTCTTTTTGCAAAATCTAATCTTTCAGTTTCTCCAAACTGGTACAAATTATCATGAAAATACCTGGCAGTATCAGCCAGATTGTCCTCCCTGTATATACTATCAAATGATCCGGCTGTATTGGACAGACTTACCGGACTTTTGTCCATTCTATAATCACCCAAATATTTATATTTATCCTTTGCTATGATTTTTTCCTCATTTGAGGAAAAATCATTTTTTAT
>CAZXKH010000091.1:0-7341 GCA_964641385.1 uncultured Clostridia bacterium
CTGTCCATGTATTTGCATAGTATTTCAAAGCAGTTTTTCTTTATTCAGAAACAGGAGAGGGGTCTAAGACCCCTCTTGCCCTATTTTTTTCCCATTTCTTCCTGGGCAGCTCTGATCATTCTCCGTACCATTTCTCCTCCAATATAGCCACCCAGTTTGCCGCCAATGGCTCCGGCCTCCTTTGACTTAAGGTCACCGTTATAACCATTTTTTAAATTAATTCCCAGCTCATCGGCTACCTCAAATTTCTTACGTTCCAGAGCCTCAGCATACTCCTTTGTCCTGTCCCTTCCCGGCTGGTGCGTAAAGTATCCCAGTTCTTCAGCGATCTCCATCTTCAACTCATCCATTGCAGCCCGGGCCAGAGGATTAGTCCGGGCTCTATTCTTTGGCATCGGTGCTGAAGACCTCCTTTAAAAAGGATCAGGACTCTAAACTATCCAGCTCTATTCACCTCCCTTTTTCTTATTCTCCTCAGTTAAGGCTCTGAATATGTGATAGATCAGCTGATAACTTCCTGCATATGTGCCGCTAGCAGTACATTTCTCCAATTAACATCATTTAAGGAAAGGATATTGTGTTTTTTTGTTGAATATTGAATTAGGATATCCAGTAAGATACAGAATTTATTTCCAGGGAGTGGTGGAAGATAGAAATAACAGGGATTGCATTATCATTCGTCCTAATTATGGTGCTAATTTCCAAAAAACTAAACATGGGCCTTGTTCTCCTGATAGGAGCAATTACCGCCGGGATTTTAACAGGCTTTGCCCTGCCAGAACTGCTTACAACAATGGCCCAGGGTATTTTGAGTCCCATATCCATTGAACTGATAATAATTATGGGCCTGATTAGCGGCCTGGGCTTTTTAATGAAGGAGACCGGAGATCTAGACCGAATCATAGATGCCCTGATGGGTACTATTAAAAACACCAGGATTTTAATGATGTTTTTACCGGCCTTAATTGGAACTTTGAATGTTCCCGGTGGTGCAATTTTATCTGCCCCGATGATCGAAGAAAGTGGCCAGAGACTGGGGTTAAGCTCCGTCCAAAAAGCCAGCATTAATCTCTTTTTCAGACATATGGTCGCTTTTATCTATCCTCTGGCCTCCTCCATTATCCTCACCAGCCAGCTGCTGCAACTGGAAAAGGTAACCATTGCCCTCTATAATACACCGGTGATGATATCTGGAATTATCACCTCTTACTTTATTCTCTTCCAGGGGCACAGAAAGGAAAAGGCGGCTCAGCTGGAGAGGAGAATACTGAAAAACATAAAAACATTTTTATCCGGTTTTTTACCGATTATGATCATTATTTTGCTGGCACTCGGATGCAAAATATCCTTTCCCCTGGCTGTTCTCTGCGGGGTTGTGGTGGCACTCTTAAGACACCCAGACTACAGGCAGCCACTTAGAGAATACTGGCGACGTATAAAGCTCTTTATCACAAAGGGTATCAGTTATAACCTAATACTGATTATTGTAGGGGTAATGGCCTATAAAGAGGTGGTAGAAGAATCCGGAACCATCGAATATATGGCAGAGAAGATGGTTCAGCTGGGTATCCCTTTACCGCTGATTATAGTATTATTGGGCCTTTTAACCTCTTATCTGACAGGTTTTCATATAGCAGCCACCGGTCTGTTGCTGACCCTCTTTATTCCCCTCTTTCCCCCTGGAGCTCTTGGGCCTTACAATACCCTATTATTTACAGCTGTTATTATGGGGTATACCCTCTCACCACTCCATCTCTGCCTGGTTTTAAGCAATGAATATTTTGGAGTTGACCTTAAACCAGTATACAGGCAGATGTTGCTACCCATTACTATCATGCTGCTGGTGGCTCTGACCCAGCTCCTATTATTCGACTTTTTCTTTTTAATATAATCACTGATTTGCCAGGCTCCCCTGAAGGATAATTGCCTGAGTGCAAAGGTTTTTATATCCATCTCCTGGGAGGGCAAGCTGCAGTCAGGCTTCCATCATGACGGGCCTGAGAGCCTAATGAAAAAATTTCCTCTTTCTTTGTAAAGTCCTCTAGCAGAATAAAACCACTCCTCCTCTTAATCTCACCCTGACCAAATACTCCAAACCCAAACAAAAAGAAAGTCTATCCCAGATACTACCCTCACATATAACTTCCAAATATAATCCTTAAGGAAGGATAATTGATAACCGTGTTGAATAATGATTAAGAATATAATTTGCAGAAACATAAGACACCCAGGGAGGGAAGTCTAATTGAAATAGCAGGCATTGTAATATCTTTTACTCTCATAATGGTCTTAATCTCTAAAAACCTTAATATGGGCCTCTCCCTGTTATTGGGTGCAGTTACTGCCGGGATTTTAACAGGCTTTGCCCTGCCAGAACTGCTTACAACAATGGTACGGGGTATTGTGAGTCCTATATCAATTGAATTAATGTTAATTATGGGTCTGATTAGCGGTCTGGGAGTTATTATGAAAGACTCCGGTGATCTGGATCAGATGATCGACTCCCTGATAGGGATCATAAAAAACACCAGGATCTTAATGATGTTTCTACCGGCCCTGATTGGAACTCTGAATGTTCCTGGAGGTGCGATTTTATCTGCCCCCATGATAGATGAAAGTGGTGACCGACTGGATCTAAGCCAGATCCAGAAAGCCACCATTAATCTCTTCTATCGGCATATTGCATTTTTTATTTATCCCCTTTACTCTTCAACCATCATGACCAGTCAGCTGCTTAATCTGGATAAAGGAACCATTGTCCTCTATAATGCGCCGGTCATGGTGGCAGGAATCATAGCCTCCTTTACTCTCTTTTTTAAGGGTTACAAAAGGGAAGAGATAAAAAAGCTGGAGGGGAGTATTTTAATAAGACTGAAGTCCTTCCTTTCAGGTTTTTTCCCGATCCTGATTATTATTCTGCTGGCTCTAGTGTTTAGGGTGTACTTTCCCCTGGCAGTACTCTTCGGAGTGCTTGTTGCACTCTTTAGACATCCGGACTTTAACCAACTCATAAAAGAATACTTACGACGAATTAAGCTCTTTTTTCAGGAAGGTATCAGCTATAACTTAATGCTGATCATTGTAGGTGTAATGGCCTATAAAGAGATAATAGAAGAGACAGGTGCCATCGAATACATAGCAGAAAACATGGTCCAGCTGGGTATTCCTCTACCACTGATCATAATTATTCTGGGACTAATAACTTCCTACCTGACTGGTGTCCACATGGCAGCCACCGGTATAACACTGGCTCTCTTTGCCCCCCTTTTTCCCCCACAGTCACTGGGGCCTTACAATGCTCTGCTTTTTACTGCAGTTATAATGGGTTATACTATCTCCCCTTTACACCTTTGTCTGGTCTTGAGTAATGAATACTTTGGAGTTGGTCTTAAGCCAGTCTATAAAAAGCTGGTTATTCCCATCCTGATCATGCTGCTGGTAGCCCTGATTCAGCTTCTACTACTGGGATAGAATGCTTTAATACTACAACAACTGATATCTGTACAGCCCTGACAGGAGAGAAGAATGTCTTTATCAATTACTAATATGACAAGAATTAATTCTT
The DNA here is from genome assembly GCA_964641385.1 of uncultured Clostridia bacterium. GTDB lineage: Bacteria > Bacillota > Halanaerobiia > CAZXKH01 > CAZXKH01 > CAZXKH01. Next base: position 3,566 of record CAZXKH010000091.1, read on the forward strand.
AATATCGCAACATTTATCAGTTATTCAACCTGTCGAAAAACAGCAATAACAACAAGCTGAAAAAATGATGCTGCGGGATTATGCACATCTTCATAATTATATGCTTGATCTGAATTACTATTCTAATGAGTAGAGATATCTTTATCCTGCCACAATAAATAGGGATAGCTGGTGCCCTCGTCAATACCCCAAATAATATCATAATCCCAGTTAACAAAGGTATCTTCCTGCCTCATCTCTTCTGTTGTCTTTGGGATCCCAAGTCCTTTATCAGACTGTCCTGTTTTTTTAAGATCATAATAGCTATCTATTACCTGTCCCATATCATAATGCCAGACAGTTCCGACCAGCCCGCCTTCACGCCTATCACTTTCTGCTATAACTTCTCCGATAGCGTAACTGTTAGTTATATTTATTCTCATCATAAACCCTTCAATTCTTCCTATTAGTCCTCCGACATGTTCATATCCAAAAACATCTCCGGTAGCATAGCTATTCGTTATACTAATAGTACTGAGCCCAACAAGGCCCCCAACATATTTATCCTCACCATAAACGTTTCCGGTAGCATAACACCTGGAAATATTTCCACCGCTTCCAACCAGCCCACCTACTTTCAAATTCCCTGAAACATTACCTTCAGCATAGCTATCAGTTAGTTCTCCTGCATTGGCCCCCACAAGACCTCCCACGCGTTCCTTCCCATCAACTTCTCCCACAGAAAAACAATTCTTAATATCTCCTTCTTCATTAAAACCAACAAAACCACCAATACGTTTTTCTCCTGCAACCCTTCCTGTAGCGTAACTATCCTCTATCATGCCCTCTTCATTATTTCTTCCCACCAGGCCTCCTACATGATCCTCGCCCGCAACATCTCCGGTAGAATAAGAATCGATTATCTCTCCATAATTGGTGGAAACCAGACCTCCCCTTCCTTCTACGCTTCCTGTAGCATGGCTGGTTATTATTTTTCCATAATTACTAACTACAAGCCCAGCTCCATTTTGAATATTTCCCTCAGCAAAGCAAGTTTCGATAACTCCATCATCATTGTTTCTTCCCACCAGTCCTCCGCCTCTATTAACAGCACCTTCAGCATGAGAGTCTACAATAAATCCATAGTTTATTCCAACAAGTCCACCACCCACTAAGAATCTTTCTGCAGTTACATCACCAACTGCATGGCTACCAGATATTGATCCTCCTTCATTTAATCCCACCAATCCTCCTGAGCTATTCATTCCAGCTACACTGCCTTCAGCATAACAACCAGTAATATTTCCTCCGATATTTCTGCCAATAAGTCCTCCCTCTCCAGCAAAAGATCGATTTTCTAATCCTTCCACCCTGCTGGAAGAATGACAATCCTCAATGTTTCCCTCTTCATTAAAACCAATAAGTCCTCCCAGAGAGTAGTCTCCTGTGACTTCTCCTGCTGAATAGCTACCCCTTATTGTCCCATCAATATTTTTGCCTGCCAGTCCTCCGCCATTATAACCGTCTACCATAATTTCCCCTTCTGAATTGCTATCTATTATATTCCCCTCATTATTCAGCCCCACAAGCCCACCAACATATCTGCTTTCGTAATAGTTGCTTCCCTCTGAAACCATTTCTCCATATATATTCCCCTGCACACTAATATTTTCTAGATATCCATAATTGAGTCCACAGAGACCACCCACATATCTGTTTCCGGTAACTATCACATTTTCTAAATCCAAGTTTGAAATCTTAGAGCCCTCACCCAAAACACCAAATAATCCTATATATTGTGTCGTTGGTCTATTTATTGTTAAGTTAGAAATAGTGAAACCATTCCCATTATATGTTCCGGTAAAAAGAGTATAATCAGCCCGGTCAATATACTCCCACAGAGGATCCCAGTTGTCATATCCGGATAAATCTATATTGTCCACCTGCTTAAAATGTTTATCCAGATAATACCTCACATTATCAAGTTGCCTTGGGGTTTCAACTTGATAGGGGTCTTCTTCTGTGCCACTGCCTCCAGCAAAACCTTCATCTACTTCAATCTTTTCAAATACAGCCCTTACTGTCTTATCCCCATCCATAAGAACAGTAGTCGCAGACAGATCATTATTTTCCACATCACCTTCCCATTCAATAAACTCCCATCCTTCATCAGGAGTGGTTTTTAAATTAACAGCTTCACCACTACCATATAAATGATTACCCTTAGGAGGTTCTACAGTACCCTGACCCCTTTTCTCAATGGTTAAAGAATACTCAACTGTATCTTCTTCCTCAGGTTTAAGGTCAACAGCATTCTCGCCGGTGCTGAGAATCGGATTGGAATCCGTATCTAGAGTAATGACACGAGCTTGATAGTTTTCCCTGGTTATTTCCACATTAAACTCATTGTTATCAGCAAGTATAACCTCTTCAAATTCATATATTCCCCTGCTCATTGTTGCCTCTGCAGTCCTGGTCTTTCCACTATAATCATCCAGCTTAAGAGTAGCTCCAATAAGACCCTGATATGAATCGGCACATAAAACTTCAACAATCACATTATATTCGGATCTTTGCGCCTTTTGATCTTCATATTTGACACTGACACCTCGATCAGTTAAAGCTTTAATGTGTTCCAGATCTTCAGAATTCTCACTTAGATCAAGTAAATTATAATTTAAATTTACATAGTCCTCTGCTGTCAGGCCTTCATTATTTACCAGGGGCTCTATATCCTCTATATTGTTGCCCCTTAGATTAAGCATCTCCAGTTTTTCTAAATCCTGAAGGGGAATTACAGATATATTATTTCCCTCTAGAGATAGCTCTCTTAATTCAGTAAGGTTGATAATTGACTTAAGACCTATTATTTTATTTTCATTTAAATTAAGCTGCTGAAGATTATTAAGTTCTGCCAGAGGTGAAAGATTGTATTTAAGATTATTGCCAGCAAGATTTAATTCTTCAAGGTTTTTTATCTGTTGAAGACCCTCTAAGGATTGAATCTCCAGGTTTTCAGCATTTAATACATTTATATCTTCAACATCCTTGATTGATAGATCGCCCTCGGGTTTATCAATAATAGATCTTACTTTATTCTCCAAATTATCATCAACAAAGGAAACCTTCTCTTCATCAAGCCCTCTACGTTCAACCCTTATATTTGGTATTTCACCTATAATTAATGCAGCTCCATATCCTGCTCCTCCACTAACTGCACGGGAAGAAAGACCAACTGTAAAAACATACCTTCCCTTATCAAGTGCTTCTTTTCGATAGATTACTGTTTCCCGCTCCATATTGGGAAAAGCATCCAAGAGAGCTTCGGAATATTCTTTGTATGATCTAATAACCCCAATTGCAGAAAGAGCCTGTTCTATATTCACTGCTCCTGCTTTGGGATTGAGTATAGATGCTATATCCATTACTATACCTGCAGCCCAGCCCCAGCTAAGAGCAGGATCTATTTCTTCTCTATTATATCCACCATCCAGATACCAGTGCACCATTGATGTACTAGATGCAGCACCAATAAAATCAACTGAAGTTGACTGATATCTTATATCTGCTTCTATTATCAAATCAACACCATCATTAGGAATGTCAATTATAATTTGCTGATAGGCTGTCTCTCTCTCACCACCTAAAAAACGTTTAGTATAAGCCCCTACAGCCCCGGAATAAACATTTGAAATTGCAGCTGATCCCAGCTCATCAAAATCAAGATCCTCTCCTCGCAGATAACTATTTACCCTATCAGAAACAGAATAATTATATGATCCTGCTCTATAAAAATC
>CAZXKH010000092.1:0-7006 GCA_964641385.1 uncultured Clostridia bacterium
TCCAAGCGTCTGGGTTCAGAGGTAATGGTTATCTACCGCCGGGCTAGAGATCAGATGCCGGCTGAGGAGCTGGAGGTTGAAGAGGCTGAAGAAGAGGGTATTGAATTTTATCTTTTAGCCTCTCCAGTTAATATTGAGGGTGAGGAAGGGGTTAGAAGCATTAAGTGTCAGCGGATGAAGCTGGGAGAGCCTGATGCTTCCGGTCGTCCCCGCCCAGAACCCATTCCAGATGATTTCTTCACCCTTGAAGTTGATAATATTATTGCTGCCATCGGTCAGAATGTGGGTATCGATGAACTGGATCAGGAGCTGGAACTAAGTGAGTGGGATACCATTGAAATCGAAGAGGGTACCTTCCGTACCAACCTGGAGGGTGTCTTTGCCGGTGGTGATGCAGTAACTGGCCCTGGAGTTGCTGTGGAGGCCATTGGTTATGGGCGCCGGGCGGCTGAAGTTATCGACAAGTACCTCCAGGGAGAAATAATGCCTCATTCTACCAGCTTTGATCTAAAACAGAGGGATCTGACTGAAGAGGACTTTACCGCTGAGGAGAGAGAAGCCAAGGCTGAGATGCCCTGTGTCTCTCCTGAAAAAAGAATACATGACTTCAATGAGGTAGAGCAGGGTCTGTCAGAGGAGGAGGCCATCAGGGATGCAGAGCGCTGTCTGGAATGCGGTTGTTTTGGTCTTAATAATTGTGGACTGCGCGATTACTCCTATGATTATCAGCTGGACCCCGATGAGATTGAATGTCAGCGGGGCAACTTTGAGGAGGAGGTAACCCCCTTCTTTAATCGGGAGATGGATAAATGTATCAGCTGTGGTCTCTGTGTTGAGGTCTGCAGACAGATTAACGGGGTGGAGGCCCTTGAATTGCTGGATGAGGAGGTTGATTCTCATGTTACCACTTCCTCTGGTGAGAACCTGGAGGAATCCCCCTGTGTCTTCTGCGGAATGTGTGTTGAAGCCTGTCCGGTGGGGGCCCTGATTCCAGTTAAGGAGCGAAACATGCGTCGTTCCTTCGACCTGGACAGGGTACAGACTACCTGTGTTTACTGTGGTGTGGGCTGTCAGCTGGAACTGCTGGTCAAGAATGACCGGGTGGTGGGGGCTGATGTTCCCAATCTGCCTCCCGGTAATGGAGAGGTCTGTGTCAAGGGTAAGTTTGGCTGGGACTTCATCAACCATGAGGACCGCCTGCAGAGACCAATGATCAGAAAAGAGGGAGAGCTGGTTGAGGTTTCCTGGGAAGAGGCCTTGGACCATGTTGCAGAGCAGTTCTCCTTTTTGAAGGATAAATATGGAGGAGGGGCCCTGGCCGGTTTGAGTTCGGCCAAGTGCACCAATGAAGAGAACTACCTCTTCCAGAAGTTTATGCGTACCGCATTAACCACCCATAATGTTGATCACTGTGCCCGGTTGTGACACTCTGCCACCGTAGCCGGTCTGGCTACAGCATTTGGCAGTGGCGCCATGACCAACTCCATCGCTGAGGTGGAAGGGGCAGATGCCATCCTGGTTACCGGGTCCAACACCACTGAGGCCCATCCTGTTATCGGCTACAGGATCAAGAAGGCTGTGCGAGAGGGTGGAAAACTGATCGTTGCTGACCCCAGGCGGCTGGAGCTGGTTGACTATGCCGATCTATGGCTCAGACAGCGACCGGGAACCGATGTTGCTCTCTATAACGGCCTCCTGCATCTGATCCTGAAGGAGGAGCTGGAGGATAGTGAATACATCCAGGAGCGGACAGAGGGCTTTGCAGAACTAAAAGAGGTAGTTAAGGACTATACACCTGAGTATGTAAGTGAGATTACCGGAGTGCCTGAGGAGGATCTCCTTCGTGCTGCCCGTATCTATGGTAAGGCTGGCAGAGCATCCATTATCTATGCCATGGGTATTACCCAGCATACCTCAGGTACCGATAATGTTCATTCCCTGGCCAACCTGGCCATGGCCACCGGTAATGTGGGACGTGAAAACACCGGTGTTAATCCCCTCAGGGGGCAGAACAATGTTCAGGGAGCCTGTGATATGGGGGCCCTGCCCAATGTCTATCCCGGTTACCAGAAGGTAGAGGACCCCGAGATAGCAGCCAAATTCGAATCAGCCTGGGGAGTGGCCCCGGAAAGAAAGGTAGGGCTGACCGTCACCGAAATGATCAAGGGAATCGACGAGGGAGAGATTAAGGGCCTGTATGTCATGGGTGAGAACCCCATGCTCAGTGATCCAGATGCCACCCATGTCCAGGAGGCGCTGGAAAGTATAGACTTTCTGGTGGTACAGGATATCTTCCTCAGTGAAACGGCTCAGCTGGCAGATGTGGTGCTTCCTGCTGCTTCCTTTGCTGAAAAGGAGGGAAGCTTTACCAACACCGAGCGCAGGTTGCAGATGGTAAGGCCTGCCATTGCACCGGTGGGTGAGAGCAGACCTGACTGGGTAATCCTGCAGGATCTGGCCCGTAGAATGGGCGAAGACTGGGATTATCAGTCACCGGAAGCCATTATGGAGGAGATTGCTTCCCTGACACCCATCTATGGTGGTATGACCTATCAACGCATTGAAGATAATGGGGTCCAGTGGCCCTGTCCCGATCAGGATCATCCCGGTACCAAATTCCTGCATCAGGGAAGCTTTGCCCGGGGTAAGGGTAAATTCCATCCCGTTTCCTTCCGGGATCCTGACGAGGAGCCAGACGAAGAGTACCGCTTTACTTTGACCACCGGGCGGAAGCTTAACCACTTCCATACCGGAACCATGAGCCGTAGAAGCGAGGGGTTAAACAGTATCCATCCCGAGGAACTGGTGGAACTGAACCCTGAGGATGCGGCTGAACTGGGAATAGAGGATGGAGATGGGATTAGGGTTACCTCTCGCCGGGCCAGTGTTGAGGCCAAAGCCTGGGTTACTGAACAGGTACCCGCTGGTCTAATCTTCATGTCCTTCCATTTCACTGAATCAGCAGCCAATAAACTGACCAATCCGGCTACTGATCCGGTGGCCAAGATACCTGAATATAAGGTCTGTGCAGTTAAGGTTGAGGCCATATAACAGATCGAATAAAATAACATTTATAGAGGGCAGCTCCAGGGCTGCTCTCTTTTTTTTGAAAAATAATAAATACAGCTTTGATAATATCTTATGTTACAGCAGAATTTTTCCTACATATCTTCCTGGCTGGTGGAGAATCCTAAGTTTAAAGCAACTCTGCACAGGGAGGTGAGATTCTTGGAGAGAAGAGAATGGATAACCCTGGGAGTGGGTGCTCTGGTGCTGGGACTTCTTTTGGGGATGCTGCTGGGTCCCTTTGTGGGACGGACCATGGCTATGGATGAGAGAACCATGAATAGAATGGCCCGCCATATGATGGAGAGTGAAGAGGGGCGTCAGCTGATGATGGATATTCTGCATTCGGAGGAGATGAAGGATCAGCTGGCAGAAGTGCTGGCCAGCCCAGAAATGAGAGAGCAGGTAGCAGAGCAGCTTACTTCACCGGAGCTGGTGGAATCGGCTCTGAGCAGGCTGGCTCTACCTGAGAACAGGGAAGGTGTGCTGGAGGCAGTAGAAAAGCCGGAGGTGAAGGAAGGACTGGTGGAGGTCTTTACTTCTGAGGAGATGAGAGATGTACTGGTGGAGATAATTAATTCCCCACAGATCAGAGAATATGTCCGGAGAAGCACTTAAAAGCATAACTATCTTAAAAAATAAAGGAGCCCGGAAAGGGCTCCTTTATTTATGAATAGTTATATGTTAAAATTGTGTAGACGGAAATAGAAGGAAGGGGGTTTAAATATGTCTGAGATTGATCATAATTCCAGCATCCCTGATTTAGCACAGGAACTGGAGATAATTAATGTTAGTACAGAAGAGATGCAGAAAGATACCAGGGAGCTGATCTGTGAGGTACCACTGACCATCTTTATTAATGGTGAGGAGTTTGTTACCCTGCTCTGCAGCCCCTGTGATCAGAAGGAGCTGGCGGTGGGTTTTTTGAGATCAGAGGGCCTGATTACGGACTCATCAGACCTCCTTTCTCTGGAGCTTGATGCCGGCAGGGGTCTGGTCAATATTGAAGTGGCTGAGCATGAGGAGTGGGGTAAAACCCTGAATAAGAAGAGAACCATTACTTCCGGTTGTGGAGGGGGAACAACTCTCTATCGGGCCTCTGATGCACTAAATATTAAAAAAAATGAGAGCTCTATCCTAATAGAGCCCGCCTGGATAATCTCTTCCCTTAACGAGATGCAGAAGAAATCCTTTCTTTACTATCGCACCAGGGGGGCACACAGCTCGGCTCTAGCCAGGGAGGGAGAAATAATACTCTTCGCTCAGGATATTGGCCGCCATAATGCAGTCGATAAGCTGATTGGCAGGGCTTTGCTGGAAGAGATAAAGCTGGAGGGTTGTGTTATCTGTAGCAGCGGGCGTATCTCTTCGGAGATTCTGCTCAAGGCAGCCAGAATGAATATACCGGCGGTTATTTCCCGGGCAGCTCCCACCTCTCTAAGTGTCAGGCTGGGAAAGGAGCTGGGAATAACTGTCGTTGGTTTTGTGACCGGTAAAAGCTTCAAGGTCTTTTCTCATCCAGAACGGGTGATTACTCCTTAAGATAAAAGGCGCTGCCAGTCTTTTTCAGGTTGAACTGGTGGGGATTAATAATAAATTCGGTATTACCTAAAAAGAGGAAGCCATTCTTTCTTAGAGAGTCTACCAGCCTCTTTACCAGGGCCAGCTTAATATCCCTTTCCAGGTAGATGAAGAAGTTACGGCAAAGAATCAGATCCATCTGGGTGGGGAACTTATCTACCAGCAGGTTTTGCTGTTTAAAGTCTATAAGATTGATAATCTCTTTTTTAAGGTGATAACTATTGTTTTTAATACTGAAGTATTTGTCCATCACCTTATCCGGGACATTGCGTATGGCCCGCTTGTTATAGATACCTTTTTTGGCCTTCTGGATGATATCGGTATCGATATCAGTGGCCAGAATGCTGAATTTCCGGGGTGATAGATTCATCTCCTTTAAAATTATGGCCAGGGTATAGGGTTCAGAGCCATTGGAGCAGGCAGCACTCCAGATCTTTAAAGAACCCCTTTCCTTAATCAGCCTGGGTAGCACTTCTTTCTCCAGGTACTGATAGCTCTTTGGGTTTCTGAAAAATTCAGAGGTGTTAATGGAGACATGATTGATAAAATTCTCTCGCACCTTGCTATCATTCTTAAGGCCCTGTAGACACTCCTTCAAGTTTTTGATATCATTTTTGCGGAGGAAGCTGTAGGTCCGTCTTTTTACTCTCTTTTGCTTGTAAGATTCCAGGTCAAGCCCCAGGATCATGGAGGCTTCTTTCATAAATTCTGCAAAGGTCATATCTTTATTTACACCCACTTTTTTTATTGGACTTAATCTATGATTCTCGGAGGGTACTGCATATTCCTTGTTTAAGCAGGTTTTTTATAGAAAAAAATAATATCCTCTTCTTTTTAGGGGTAAGATAAGGGATGTGGTTTATATTTCGCTAAGGGTCTGTATTCTTGCCAGCGGCAGCTCGGGAAATTCTACATATATCAGTAATGGTCAGGAGAGTATTCTGGTGGACTGTGGTTTAAGCGGAGTAGAGGTTAAGCGAAGATTAAAAAAAGCCGGACTTTCTGTCCATGATCTCTCCGGGATCCTTCTCAGTCATGAACACCAGGACCATATTAAGGGAGCTGGAGTCCTCTCTCGTCAGCTACAGCTACCCCTCTTTGCCAACAGGGCTACCTGGGAGGGTGCCAGCTCAAGCCTGGGGAAGATAGAACCCCATAACAGGGTGATTATCAACAGGGGTTTTGTTCTGGGGGGGATGGCTATCCAGAGCTTTTCCCTGCCACATGATGCCAGAGATCCAGTGGGTTTTATTATCCGCTACCGGGGAATAAGGGTGGGCCTGGCCACTGATCTGGGCTGTATCCAGGAGGATATTATCCAGCGGCTGGAGGGTTGTGACCTGGTTATTCTGGAGGCCAACCACGACCTGGAGCTTTTACGCAATGGTTCCTATCCTCCTTCTTTGAAAAAAAGAATCCTGGGACCTGAGGGCCATCTCTCCAACGATGATGCCGGGGCAGTTGCAGCCAGGTTAACCCAGGCAGGGGTTAAGAAGATTATCCTTGCTCATCTGAGCCGGGATAATAACCGGCCCGAACTTGCCTACTATACGGTGAAAAACTTTATTACCGATACTGGAGCAGTCATTGACAGTGATCTCAGCCTTGACCTGGTGGAGCACTTTCAGTCCAAAGATCCTATCAACCTGAAATAGATAACTACAGCGGGGTGTTAGCTTGAAAAAATTCTCGGCCAGAATTATTTCCTATCTTCTTCTGGCTCTGATCTTTATGCTGCTGGCCTGGACTATTTACTCCCGACTACTCGGCCTGGCACCGGGAAGAGTTGAGCAGCAGGCACAGGTTATTCCTGAGGGAGGGGGAGTGGTTGAGGCTCTTGATCAGGTAGGGGATGCAGTGGTCAAACTATCTGCAGCCAGAGAGCAGGTTATTTTCGATTACTTCGTCCGACCCCTCACTCGTAGAGAAGAGGTTGAGGGGACAGGTGTGATTATCCGGGAGGACGGCTATATTCTGACCAATTATCACCTCATCGATGAGGCAGAGGAGATTACAGTTTTTTTGCCTGTTACCGAAAGCAAGAGACATGAATACCGGGGTCAGCTGGTGGGAGGTGATCCCCTGACCGATCTGGCAGTGCTTAAGATTGAAGCTCAGGGTCTCCCTGCGGCCACACTGGGTGATTCAGGGGCACTACAGGTGGGGGAAGCAGTGATCGCCATCGGCAATCCCTATGGCCTTGAAAGTACAGTTACCACCGGAGTGGTCAGTGCCCTGGAACGCCAGCTGATAATGGAGGGAGAAAGGGAGCTCATCGATTTGATTCAGACTGATGCAGCCATCAATCCTGGAAACAGCGGTGGTCCTCTGGTTAACCTGCAGGGTGAGGTAATAGGTA
>CAZXKH010000092.1:7016-7326 GCA_964641385.1 uncultured Clostridia bacterium
TTAATACGGCCCTGATCCAGCAGGCTCAGGGGATAGGTTTTGCTCTGCCCATCAATACTGCCCGGGAGGTGGCCGCAGAACTGATTGAAGGGGGAGCGGTCCAGCGCCCCTGGCTGGGACTTCATGGGGCCACAATAACCCCTGATTTGGCTGAGGAATATGGTTTTCCCATTACGCGCGGTGTCTTTGTGGTTAGGGTTCTAGAAGAGAGTCCTGCCCATGAATCTGGCCTTAAGCGGGGGGATCTGCTCACTGCGGTGGATGGAGTTAGCCTGGCAGGAGTTGGAGACCTGCAGGAATACCTGCGACG
>CAZXKH010000093.1:0-4582 GCA_964641385.1 uncultured Clostridia bacterium
CAACTTAAATCTCTGGGAGGAGATGCGTCTGGCTGCCTTCCTGCAAAAGGGGGGCATGGTGATCCCTCTCTAATACCGGCCGGAGATGTACTCAGAATGGCCACTATTAATGGTGCCCGGGCCCTTGGTATCGATGAGCTCACCGGCAGTCTTCACCCGGGGAAAAGGGCAGATCTGATCTTTGTTGACCTCAACCGGCCCCAGCTGACCCCCCTGCACAATCCGGTGGCCAACCTGGCCTACAGTCTCTATGGCAGTGAAGTGGAAAGGGTGTTTGTCAACGGTCGAGAGCTGGTCAGTGATGGAAGTCTGCTAACCTTAGATGAGGAACAGATCCTCTCCCTGGCAGCTGAGAGGGCCCTTGGCCTGACATCCTCGGAATAGAAAAATTTGACTCTTCTCCCTTAGAGGATTGGCTTTTATTAGTTTAAATAGCAGGCAGGAATTATGGACTCAGTGGCGAATATTTAAAATAAGTACATCTTGTGCTGAGGGGGTATAGCTTTATTTTTGAGATCAGTATAATATAAATAGATCACAGGAGATTAATCATTTGTCACTGCAGGTATGAACTCATCTTCTTTTAATCCATAAAAGAAGGGGGAGAATAGTTATGAAAGTATTCTGTGCCAGCTGTGGTACAGAGATTCAAGAAGAGGATGTATTAGGAGTGGGTACCTTCGATCGCGATATAGGCAAGTACGCAGGCAATACCTTCGTCAGCTTCATCTGTCCTCAGTGTCAGCGGAGAAAGTATCAGTTTGTGACTGAAAACCCCTTTAAAAGTGAAACCGGACAGGAATTTTCTGTTCATCCTGAACTGAATGCTGATGAGCTGGTACTCAGCAAACGGGCGGCCAGAATTGATTGCAATGATATTATTGACTTTCACCGGAATCTAACTGATATTCAGTCTGTGGATGACTTCCTTCAGGTCTGTGTAAGAGAGAAGGATGATTATTCCAGTTATGTGGGAATGGTCATCTCACAACCGGTGGATATCTATAATCTATTCGTCAAGTACAATGGTCTGAACAAAGACCGGTTAATGGTCTGTTTGGTTGACACCCAGAGCAGGGTGGTAACCTGGGAAACCAGGGGTGAGGGAATGTCAAAGGATATCTCCTTTAGTCCTCAGGAGATCTTTCAGACGGCCCTACTGCTGGATGAGGATGTGAACATCATAATTGCTCACAACAGCTGCCAGCAGAGGAGTTCCTCTTCACCATCCAAAAAGACAATTCTCAGGACCAAGCGCCTGGTCAAAGCGGGAAGAATCCTGGGGATTGAGATCCTTGATCATATTCTCATCAGCCCGGAGGGTTTTCAGAGCTTTGAGCAGCTTGATCTGCTTTAACACACAGATCTGGTCAGCTTCTTACTGACTGCTCACCTGTTTCCACCAGGGGGCAGTCATTTTTCTTTCCTGCCATTCTTTATGAAAGCCAACTCGGGAATAGGTCTAACTGGGGGTAATTGAGATTAAAAAGAAGCTATTTTATATTATTTTGCTTTTACTACTGGCCCTTGGAGTAGGAGTCATTTACTGGTTAAATAATTCTTACCAGCCTATGGAGCAGGCCCTGGAGGTGTTTGCTCATCAACAGGAGGTAAGGGTTGAGGTTAATGACTTTATGGTCTTTAGGCCATCTCAAATAAGATCTGAAACAGGGATTATATTCTATCCCGGTGGCAGGGTTGAGCCTGAGGCCTATGCACCCTTAGCCTCTCAGCTTGCCAGTTCCGGTTATCTGGTGGCGGTGGTACCCATGCCACTTAACCTGGCTGTACTGGGAGTCAATCGTGCCAGCAGGCTCTTTCTAACAGAGAGTGGAATCAAGAGCTGGTATATGGCCGGCCATTCACTGGGTGGGGCCATGGCTGCCAGGTATGCTGTAAACAATTCTTCAAAGCTTGAGGGCCTGATTTTAATGGCCGCCTATCCAGCTGAGAGTGATGACTTATCCGCTACAGAACTCAATGTCCTCTCCATCTACGGATCAGAGGATGGCCGTCTTTCCAGGTCAGATATTGATGCTTCCCGTCAGCTGTTGCCACCTGAGACCAGATGGCTGGAGATAAAGGGAGGAAACCACTCCCAGTTTGGCTGGTATGGTCATCAGTCAGGTGACAAGAGGGCCACTATCAGTAGAGAAGAACAGCAGCAACAGATTGTTGCTGGTATCGAAAGCTTTATTGCTGAGATCAGGGAGGAATAAGAGTGCTCTTAGCAGGCAGAGCAGAAGAGTCTATTGAATAATATTCATGGAGGGTCTCCTGATGCTGACCATTAAATGTGCCCGCTGTAAGACCAAGTTATTCAAGTATAAGAAGATCGGTCAGGGCAAGGTCTTAAGGTGTTACGAGAAGAGAATAAAGAGAATCTATGAGGCTCAGGTAACAGATGACCAGTTGCTCTGTGGTGGCTGTGAAAATACAGTTGGTGAGCTGGTAGAAAGGGGAGGCCGTCGCCATGTGAAGATGAATCAGATGGCCTTTACCTTTACAGGAACAAAGATCGGGAGCTGACCCACAGTCAATAAATATCGAAGGGATGAGGAACTCTCTGACCTTTTGTACTCAGTACTGGCAGGGACCTGCTTAATTGTTCAAATTATTTAACTGGTTTTGATTATAAGCATTTCTAAGGGCCATAATCAATGTTTAATGGAATATAATGGTTTCTTGCAGGGGGTCTGATAGAGACCTCTTTTTTTGAGGCCTGCTATCAGGTTCATTCTTTATTTAATGAAAATCCTCACAGCTTATGACTCTCGTTTATTTTACCAGGGATATTATCTGAGCTGTGTCAGCAATTATCTGCAATTATTAGCAGGAAGTGAAAAGATATTATCGAATAATAAGATTAGACCGGGACATAACACAGGAGGCAGATACTCTATGGAGCTGCTGGAGGAAAGGATATCACAGCTGGCAGGTGTGGTCTCAGTGCGGGTTGTCAATAATGACCAGGGTGCACTGGATGAGGTTCATGTCATTGCCAGCCAGGAGCGTAACCCCAAACATATTGTTCGCGATATAGAAACCCTGGGGCGGGTTGAGCTGAACCAGGAGATCGATCACAAGAAGATCAGCATTGCTCAGCTGGGGGTTCATAATCCTCCACCGGCCTCTGATCGAATTGTGCTTTACTCAGTCAGTCATTTTAATAACCAGCCCCGCTGTAAGGTGGAACTAAAGCTGGGTGATCACCTCTTTCGCGCTGATTACCAGGGTCAGGATAATGAACCGGTGGAGCTGCTGGTGGTCAGAGCCATGATTGAAGCCCTGGCAGGATTTCTTCCCCCTGATTACTCTCTTCAGATTAACAATGTTTTTCGGACCGGCCTTAACCGGGAGCTGCTGGTGGTCCTTATTAACCTGATAACTGCTGCCAGCGGTCTTCGCAGTAAAATGAGACTGGCCGGTATCTCCTACATAGATGATGATCTGCCCCTGGCAGCTGCTCAGGCCTTTCTGCAGGCAGTTAACCGTCGACTGCAGTTCTTTTTTGCCCCCAATAATTGTCAGGAATGATAAATCTTTTGCCTGGCGGCTCTGGAATCATTATCTGAGCCTAGCCGATAATAATTATGAGCCGAGCCTACCTTCTTTAACAGCGGAGAAATACCGTTAACAAGAGGGAGGCGAAAACCATGAAAAAGTGGTATATTCTGATTACCACCATGATCATTACCCTGGCCTCTGCCATTTCCGTGCTGGCAGACTCTGTCCAGTGGTAAGATAGTTATGGCCGCCAGGCATACCCCTTAGAGGAGCTGTTATCTGTGGATAAGATGGATACCAGGAGGCTCTGGATCTTTACCCTGCTGAATGTACTGCCTGCTTGTGGCTGGGGTTTCTTTCTCTTTTTTCAGCTGGAGGGGTTCAATACTTCCTGGCCGACCCTAATTCTATTAACTGCCTTTCTCCTTTTTTTATCCAATATGACTCTTGTTAAATATGGTGGTGGTGCAGTTAGCTATCTAAATCTGCCCCTGCTGATTCCAGCCTATGTCTTTTACGGCCCCTTCTGGGCCGGGATAATTGCCGCTCTGGGTACCATCCAGGGCCGCCAGCTGAGACAGGGCTTTCCCAGGCGGCTTTTGATCTGTAACCGGGCCATGCTCTTTATGGCTGCCAGTGCTGCCGGAATTATCTATCAGCTGCCGGGTAACCCCACTGGCTCCTTCTCCATTGTTCCACTGAGTATGGTGGGACTCCTGCTCTCTGCCCTGGGTTATTATCTGGTTAACAACCTGATTATGTTTTTGGGGTTAAGGTACTTAAAACCCAACAAATCAGCCGAGTTTTTAGTCTATGCCTTTGATCTGCTGAAAAACGTAATCCTTTCAACCCTCTTTGGGCTTCTTTTTTTGCTGGCCTACAAACACTTCGGATTTATCGGCCTGACCCTGCTCTTTGTAACGGTCTTTTTGTTCAAGGACATGTTTCAGGCAGCAACCATCCAGAACAATAACCTATTTCAGGTGCTGGAGAGCTTTGCCAAGGTAATTGATGCCAAGGATGAGGCCACCAGAGGACATTCTGAACGGGTTGCAGCCTACACCAGGGATCTGGC
>CAZXKH010000093.1:4682-7285 GCA_964641385.1 uncultured Clostridia bacterium
GGGGAGAATATTCCACTGGAGGCCAGGTTGCTGGCAGTGGCAGATGCCTTTGATGTGATGACCAGTGATCGGGTTTACCGGAGAGCATTAAGCAGAAATAAGGTGCTGCAGGAGTTCCGACTCTTTGCCGGCACTCAGTTCGATCCCCGGCTGGCACAGGTGATGATCGATCTAATTAATCAGGGCCGCTACGATTACCTCTACTCTCAGCTGGGAAAAACAGGTACAGAAAGGGGAAATAGATAAAAGTTTTAGATAATTTAAACTATAACCTGTGAAGAAGGACTTTCAGGCCCTGAAGTAGAATAGATATCATAGGGCAAAATAAAGAGTATTAATAAGGATCAGTCTATAGAATAAATATTTTGGGTTTATGTGGGATAATGTAGCTGATAAGGAGGATATGATGGCTGATAGGGAAGGTGTTTCAGCTGCAGGCTTAATTAAAGAGCACCTCCTGCAATTGCATGTACAGGGGGTAACTGTATTTACAAGATGAATTTTTTTAGCAGTATATCTCTTACTGAAAAAGAGATATTTATTTTTGTCAATTTTAACCCATAGACAGGGGTGTAAGCATGAAGATAGCTCTATCCGGAAAGGGTGGGACTGGAAAGACCACCATTGCTGCCAGTCTGGCTTTAACCTTTGCCAGGCATGGGTATCAGGTCTATGCCATTGATGCAGATCCTGATGCCAATCTGGCCCAGCTGCTGGGAGTTAATGAGCCCCTCTCTCCTCTGGTTGAGCTGGAGGAGGTCATTGAAGAGCGGGTTGGTGGTGAGGGAGGGCTTTTTGCCCTTAACCCCGAGGTGGATGATGTCCTTGATGATTACTCCTTAGAGGTAGAGGGTGTCAGACTGCTGCGTATGGGAGCCGTTAAACAGGCCAACTCTTCCTGTTACTGTCGGGAGAACAGTTTTCTGAAGGCAGTGGTTGATTCTCTGCTCTTTAGCCGTGAGGAGGTTGTAATCATGGACATGGGAGCCGGGATCGAGCATCTAACCCGGGGCACCTCCCGGGGAGTTGATCTGATGCTGGTGGTCTGTGAACCAAGCCGCATCAGCCTGCAGACTGCAAAGACGGTAAGTAACCTGGCCCTGGAAGCGGGAGTGCCCCGTGTCTTCTATCTGGGTAACAGGATTAGAAGTGAAAGGGAGAGGGAATTTTTAGAGAAAGAGCTGGGTGAGGAGCTGCTGGTCTCCTTTGCCTATGATTCTTTACTGCTGGAAAAGGGTTTAAATGATAGTGCTGAGATATATGTTCTGGAGGAAACGGAAGAGCTCTTTCATCACATTACTGAGGGGGGTAGGTAACTTAGAATAATTTAGGTGTTAGGGGAAAAACATTTGTGAATAAGTTTATAAGGAGGGTTACCATTAATGCCAAGATTTGCTGATACCACCATGAATTCCAGAGTTTCGGATGCACCAAGGGTTCCGGACAAAAAGAATGTGGAGAGAACAGTGGATCCGGCGGCCTGTGAACTTATGGAGAAGGCTCAGGAGCTGGATACTACCACAGCTTTTGAACGTTTTGTGGCTCAGTCTCCCTTCTGTAAGTTTGGCTATGAGGGAATCTGCTGCCGGCTGTGTATGCACGGCCCCTGCAGGATCAAAAAGGCTGAGGGCCCTGCCAGTAAGGGAATCTGTGGTGCCAGTGCCTACACTATCGTGGCTCGTAACATTGTACGCATGATTGCCGGAGGTGCTGCTGCCCATTCTGACCATGGGCTGCATGTAACCACTGTCTTTGATGCTGTGGCCAATGGTGAAGGCGGTGATTACAGCATTAAGGATCCTGAAAAACTCTATGCTGTAGCTGAAAGACTGGGTCTGGAAACAGAGGATCGCTCAGAGCTTGAGATTGCCAAGGAGCTGGCTCAGGCCGCTCTAGAAGACTACAAACGGGTTAGCAGTGAGGGAGAATCCCTGTGGGTAAACACCGGTGTGACCGAGGGCCGTGTTAATAAATTCAGGGATTGTGATATCTTCCCCAGTGGCATCAATGAGAGTGTAATGAAGTTGATGCACCAGACCCATATTGGGGTTGATGCCGATCCGGTAAACATTATTTTTGGTGGCTTAAGAACAGCCCTTTCTGACTATACCGGGATGCATATTGCCACCGATCTCTCAGACATTCTCTTTGGAACCCCCAAACCCGTCTCCTCTGAGGCCAACCTGGGTGTTCTGGATGAGGACTATGTCAACATTACCGTTCACGGTCATAACCCACTGCTCAGTGAGATGATCGTTCAGGCGGCCAGAGAGATGGAGGAGGAGGCAGAAAAGGTTGGAGCCAAAGGAGTTAAGGTCTCCGGTATCTGCTGTACAGGTAATGAGGTTCTGATGAGACAGGGAGTACCCATTGCTACCTCCTTTGCCTCACAGGAACTGGCCATTATGACCGGGGCAGTTGAGGCCATGGTCGTTGATGTTCAGTGTATCATGCCTTCCATTCAGCAGGCAGCGGAATGCTTCCATACCAAGATCGTTACCACTGCCAAGGAGGCCAAGATCCCCGGTGCCCACCACTATGACTTTAAAGAAGATAAGGCACTGGAGATAGCCAGGGAGATTATTGGACTGGCCATTGATTCA
>CAZXKH010000094.1:0-7279 GCA_964641385.1 uncultured Clostridia bacterium
TTTGTTTATATATTCCTTTTCAACATATCTTGCTATATCAAGCCCAGGATAAATTGGATTTGATAATAAAAAACACATAACCCCATTTAATTCTTGATATACTGGCCAGCTGAAATGTTTTTGCCTCTTTCCTAAAACCAATTAATATCAACAGGGTTATAGCATTTATATTATATAGTGCATGTGTACGAAGAAGCACCTAATATTTATCTGCTCCACTGCAGATAATAAATATATGGATAATTTATTTCAACCACAGAAAATCTACTATGAAAAGAAAGCTCTGGAGTATCCCCTGGGTCAAAAAATAGTAAAAAAGTATAAAACACAGGGTATACCCGGTGAAGAGATAGAGAGCCATCAACATCTTCCCCGAGATGAAAAGCTTTCAGCAGAGCAGGCCTTTCACCAGGCCAAGGAAATCCTGGTGGTTGGTATCAAAAAAAGCCTCAATTTCCAACCCTGCCAGCCCTCTGCTGACTACAGGCTGGTCTTTACCACCAGCTGTCCCGGTAAATGTCATTACTGTTATCTGGCTGCCACCCTTGGACCACTGGTATACCCCCGGGTTTATGTTAACCTGGAAGAATTAATGGAGAGAACAGAAAGGTATATTGAAAAAGGAAGACCGAAGGTCACCAGCTTTGAAGCCAGCAGCTCCTCTGATCCCCTGGCACTTGAACACATAACTGGTGCCCTGGAGAGATTGATCCCCTTCTTTGCCCACCAGCAGCTGGGAAGAATGCGAGTTGCCACCAAATATAACTCTGTGGACCGGTTACTAAAGCTGGAGCATGGAAAGCATACACATTTCCGCTTTAGCCTTAACACTCCATATATTATCGATAGTTATGAAAAAAAATCCCCTCCCCTCAGGGACAGAATTGACGCTGCCCAAAAGATGGGGAGGGCGGGTTATCCAGTTGGCTTTATTCTGGCACCTCTCTTTATCTACCCCGGCTGGAAATCAGAATACAAAGAGCTGATTAGAGAGATAGATAGTAGCTGGGACCATCAGCTGCAACCACCCAGCTTTGAGCTGATCATGCACCGTTTCACCAGGAGAGCAAAAAGGATTATTGAAGAGCGTTACCCTGAGACTAAACTAAAAATGGAAGCAGAAATAAGGGAACATAAGGGGTTTGGAAAGTATGTTTATCCCAAAAAAGAGGCCAAAGCACTGCAGGAAAGACTACAGCATTACATTAGAGACCATTTCCCCCAATCCCCAATAGAATATTTTACCTAGGCACTGCTCTCTTCCTCTTCCTTGCGCAGTTCTCGTCTTAGGATCTTACCCACCATGGTCTTGGGTAGTTCCAGGCGAAAGTCAACCTCTTTTGGCACTTTATAGGCAGAGAGCTTCTCCTTACAGAAGGCGATAATCTCTTCTTCGCTGGTTTCACGATCCTCCTTAATTACAATATAGGCCTTAACTACTTCACCATGGTACTCTTCAGAAATTCCACAGACCACCGCCTCTTTAACAGCAGGATGCTCATAAAGGACTTCCTCAACCTCACGGGGGTAGACATTGAAACCACCTGAAATAATCATATCCTTCTTGCGATCAACAATAAAGAAGAAGCCATCCTCATCCATGGTGGCAATATCACCGGTATAAAGCCAGCCATCCTCCAGTACTGCCTCAGTCTCCTCAGGTCGCTTCCAGTAACCCTTCATCACCTGTGGCCCAGTAAGGGCCAGCTCTCCCTTTTCGCCAACAGGAAGCTCTTCGCCGGTTTCAACATCGATGATAGAGGCTCTGGTATTGGACATGGGAATGCCGATACTTCCTTCCTTGCCCCTACCCATAACAGGATTGCAGTGGGTAACAGGTGAGGCCTCAGATAGTCCATAGCCCTCCACCAGTTTGCCACCTGTTAACTCCTCAAAGCGTCGTTGAACCTCCACCGGCAGGGGAGCGGCTCCACTAATACAGGACTTGATGGAGGAGAGATCATATTTTCCAATTTCGGGGTGGTTGATAATGGCCACATAAAGAGTTGGCACCCCCGGGAAGAGAGTGGGTTTATCCTTTTCAATAATCTTTAACACCTGTTCCAGATCAAAGCGGGGCAACAGAATCAGGGTCCCACCAATTAAAACACTGAGATTCATGGTGGTGGTCATTCCATAGGAATGGAAAAGAGGCAGCACATCAAGGATCCGTTCCTTCCCCTCCTGACAATCATTGCCCAGCCATTCCTTGGTCTGATAGGCATTGGCCACTACATTCTTATGGGTTAGCTGAGCACCCTTGGGACGTCCGGTGGTACCCCCTGTAAACTGGAAGAGAGCCACATCCTGATCGGGATCAATCTTCACCTCCGGTGGAGTACCGGTGGACTGTGAGATAAGACTCTTAAACCAGTAATAATTACTCCGAGAGGGAACCTTAACCTTTGTCCCCTCCTTCAGCTGCTTGATGGGATAGAGCATCTTCAAATGAAAGGGGAAGTAATCGCTAACCCTGGTAAAAATAACCCCCTCCAGCGATGACTGTTTCTCAATCGGACTCAGGACCGGATAGAGGAGATCGAGTAAGATGATCCACTTACACTCTGCATCCTGCAGCTCAAAGAGCAGCTCATCACTCTTATACAGGGGACTGGTCTGAGCAACAATAGCCCCCAGACGGGCTAGAGCAAAATAACTGATTAGATACTGAGGACAATTGGGAAGCATTACTGCCACTCTGTCGCCCTTCCCAATCCCTTTTTTTGCCAGCACAGCAGCAAAGATATCAACCTGGTTTAAGAGCTGACTGTAGGTCAAGGAAGCATTGAAGTAAGAAGTGGCCTTTTTATCCGGATACCTTTTAGCAGTTCTTTCCAGCAGCTGATAGAGGTTGATATCCGGGATCTCCACCTTCCTTCTAACCCCCTCATCATAGGCTTTACTCCACAGTTCTTCATACTTGGACATTAAATTACCTCCTTCGCATATTTAATATTTATTATTTTAATACAATTAAAAATTATCAGATGATACAAAGCAATCAAAAATTAATGAGTATTCAGTCATTTGCTGCCAAAAAAAGCCCACAAAGGGGCTTATTACTCCAGGCGCTCCAGATTACCTGCAGCCTGGCTATGATGGGGATCGATCTCCAGAGCCCTCTGATAGGCCTGACGGGCCTCTTCTATCAGTCCCAGGTTTTCTGAGGCAATACCCAGGTTATTGTAAACATAGGCCAGCTCCGGTTCCCCATCAGCTGCCCGCAGCAGCAGTTCTCTGGCCTCCTCAAAACGGCCCAGGTGGATACAGGTTAAAGCAAGGCCATTGAGAATATAGACATTCTCTGCTTCAAGCTCCAGGGCCCGGGAGAAGCTGTCATAGGCCTCCTCCAGTTGCTCCAAATTGAGGTAGGCTCTTCCCTGTAGATGATAGGCATCATAACCTTCTTGCAAATTAAGGGCTTCATCAACTATTTTCAGTGCCTGATCATAATTGCCCAAGGCCAGCTCTACCCGAGCAAGATTGGTATAGGAGTGATAATGATCAGGATTAAGCTCCTTACTCTGCAGGAGATTCTCTCTTGCCTCTACCTCCTGATTGAGGCGGAAATGACTTAAACCCAACAGATAATATAGATAGTGTCCCTTCTCCTCTTCCTCTAGAGCAGCCTGCAGATGATCGACAGCCTGATGGTAGTCTCCCTCCCCAAAGGCCCCTATTCCCTGCTGATAGCTACTGCTTTCTACTGCCTCCATGGGGACTATTAAAGTTAAGATAAAAAGGATTAGTATAATAACTGTTGTTTTATTCATAAAAATTCGCAGGAAACCTCGTCCGTGAATAGAGCGGAAAGAATTGCGATTAAAGCGCATACCCATAACCCTCTGTATCCAGTAATAGATTGCAGTAACGCACGAGATTCCTTGCACCATTCCCTCCCTTGTTTTAATATTAAACTTCCACTTTTCCGTGCATCCAAAGTAAGTATCAATATTTTTACCTCTGGTTACTACAGCTTTAACAATGTTCTCAGTTTGAAAACCCTTAACTTATTTGCAAGACTTCGATTGGTACGCTAAAAAACCTATTTGTCCATTAGACCATCTCTCCTACCAAAACCAGTTACATTGATGAATAAAGGGATATTGTTTGAGAGAAATTCGTATTTGAAGTAAGTGTATAGGATCTAACTTATCCAACACAAAAATTTGTTGGACAGCTAACTTCCACTACCTCTCCAAAGTTGATTATATATTACCCCTGCCAGCCAGATTCTCTCTGATGATAGATGCCCTTTAACTTCAAACCCTGTGCAGTCAAAAGCTCCTCCAGGCTATCTGCAGAACCACTGTAGACTTCAAGTCCCAGACTGCATCCCGCCTCTATTCGCTGAGGAAGGGGCAGGATCTTAAGCTTATAACCCTCTGCCACCAGGATCTCTTCAGCCCGGATTAAATCATGAGTTGAGATAAAGGTCAGCAAAAGAATTGCCTCCATCATACCGCCCGCTAAGGGGCAATCACCTCTGAAGAAAGAAGCAGTTCTGCAATTTCGACCATGCTGGAAACTCGTCCCACGGGCAAATCTTCACCAAGCTGATAGTAGTTAAGGCAGGTTCCACAGGCCAAAATTTCAACTCCGGCCCCTGCCAGAGATTTCAGCTCCTCAGTCAGGTTCTGATCGAAGATCACCTTTACCCCACTGTTGATTAAAATAATACGGGCCGGAAAGAGCCTGGCCTCCACCAGCTGCCGAAAAAATCCCCGCAGGAGAAGGTAGCCCAGCTCCTCTGAACCCTCTCCCATTTTGTTCGACTTAATGTAAAGTGTTTTCTCCTTGATCTCTGCCATTATTTCTTCTCTCCCCCAGATATACTTAATCAATTGTTGTTATAGTAAGATCACCTAAATTGCACCTGAAAAATTATCACCAGTAACGGATAAATTTATATTACCCTAATCCCTGCCCCTGCCTGGAGGATACAGAATAACCTTGCCACACTCACCTGAGGCAGCAACCTTAAAGGTCCTTTCACAATCAGAAAAACCAAAGTAATGAGTTATTAATTGCTCCAGTTGAAGGCCACTTCTAAAGAGTGAATCCATCTGAAACCAGCTTTCAAAAATTCTTCTTCCATTAATTCCCTTCACACTAACCTCATTAAAGATCAGATCATTGGCCAGATCCAGCTGTACCGGAGAGGAGGGTAACCCCAGAAGGATAGCCCTTCCTCCCTTGCGCAGTGAGGATAAACCATCATTGATAGCCCGGGGATGACCTGACATCTCCAGTAAAAGATGAGCTCCCATACCAGAAGTTAACTCCCTGACAGTCTCTTCTAAGCCATGCTGTCGAACATCCACCACTCTGTCTGCTCCCATTTTTTCTGCCAGCTCCAGACGGGTATCGATTAAATCAGAGGCAATAATTAACTCGGCACCACCTCTACGAGCAAGAGCAATTGAACAGAGTCCAATTGGTCCACACCCGGTTATGATCACCACCTGACCCATCAGCTGACCTGAACTCATTACAGCATGAACAGCATTCCCCAGGGGGTCGAAGAGAGAACCCACTTCTGAAGATAGTCTCTCATCAACCCGCCAGAGGTTTGAGGCAGGCAACAGCAGATACTCTGCAAAGGCTCCATCCCTGTCAACACCAATAATCTCAACACTATTGCAGATATGTGCCCTGCCGGTCAAACAAAAAGTGCAGCTGCCACAGGCCAGGTGACCCTCAGCAGTTACCCTTTCTCCAGCTTCAATATCATCCACCCCATCACCTATTTCCACCACCTTACCACAAAATTCATGTCCAATGATCAGGGGGGGATTAATCCGGGAGGAGGACCACTGATCCCACTTATAGATATGGACATCGGTACCACAGATGGCGGCAGCCTCTACCTTAACCAGCACCTGCCCTTTACCAGGCGAGGGGAGCTCTCTGGTAACAAGGGACAATCCCGATGATCTATTTTGTTTCATTAAAGCCTGCATTCTTTCTGTCATATTAAGACCGCAATATACTCCGTTGAGGAATGCGGTACTGGGAACACCTCCATCCTGTCTTCAATTAAAAGGCCCATTTTCCCAGCAATCCAGAACAATAATAGAGTATAACCCTTAAATACTCGGTGACCCTGACCTGCGTAAGGACAGTTGAATTGTTTGGTGCTGGTTTAATGGTATCTGTAAACACTATTCTTCATTCTAAAAAGTGTTCCTCTTTTTTGTAGGCAGTTTGTTTTTCTGTAAATGGTAGTTTAATAATGAATTTCGTTCCCTGATTTTTTTTGCTCTTTAGTTTTATTTTTCCCCCATGGTGTTCCACAATTATTTTTTTTACCGTGGAAAGTCCCAGACCGGTACCTCCCTTTTTATTTGTATAATAGGGAGAAAAGACCCGGGAGAGTTCAGCCTTGGAGATACCACAACCGTTATCAGCTATCTCCAACCTGAGCCATTGATCCTCAAGGTCAGTGCTAATAGACAGACAACCATCACTATTCATGGCCTGTACTGCGTTGCGAAAAATGTTAAGCAGGGCCTGGCGCATTAAAGAAGAATGCAAGTAAACCAGGTGTTTGGGGGACTGATATGACCTTCTGAGTATAATATCCTTTAATCTTAGCTCTGCCTCCATGACAGTCAGCACATCTTCGATGATATCCCTCAGATCATGCCTTGTATAATCAGAGTAACCAGCCTTTCCCTCCATCATAATATCTTCAAGCATACCTAAAAGATTATCGATTTCATGCATAATCCGATCAAATTTGGTATCCTTTTCAGTGGTCTCATCCTGTATCTGACCAAGCTGAGCATTGCCCCTGATAATCATCAGGGGATTTTTTATTTCATGGACCATAGAAGCCAGAGAATCTTGAAATGAATCCCGATTAGAAAGATCATAAATGCTCTTTGTCTCTCTTTTCTCCAGTTTACTTTTGATCTTCAATACCATCTCCTGCAGAGATATAAACTGACTGCAGGTGAGGTGTTCATAACTACCAATCAACGCTACAGAGCCCAAATAATCTCCCTGCTGGTTGTCAATGGGAACAGCCATAGAAGTAAAGGTGTCGATCAAAGAACATTTTTCGTTGGGGTTATTGATGAATACTGGCTGGCTATTCTTTCTTGTAAGGGATATAGCATTACAGCAGAGGGGGCTCCATTTAGAGCCGACGATCATCTCCTTTTTTGCCAACTCTTTAACTAAAACCTCGCTACCTCTGAGAATAATAATATCTTGCTGATAATCAACAAAAATTAGTGAGTAATATCCTCTATTCTCACGATAATAAAGATCA
>CAZXKH010000095.1:0-7135 GCA_964641385.1 uncultured Clostridia bacterium
CCACCAGTGGAGCCAGGACCAGAGAGGTAGTATCACCCACCCCACCTGTACTGTGCTTATCGATACGGGGAGAGGGTATGGAGCTCAGATCAAGTTCCTCCCCTGATCTGAACATGGAGAGGGTTAAATCAAGGGTCTCTCTTTTACTCATTCCCTGAAAAAAAATGGCCATCAACAGGGCAGATAGCTGGTAATCAGGCACCTCACCCTCCAGATAGCCGCTTATTAGATAATCTATCTCCTCCCTGGAGAGTGCTCCACCCTCTCTTTTTTTCTTGATCAGATCATAGGCTCTAATTGCCGTCACCTCCTGCTGTAAGAGTGGCTACCAGAGAACGCACCAGTTCTACAAACTGTGGTTTCACCCTTTCTGCCGTCTCCAGCACCTCACGGTGGTCAAGGGGCTGGGCCAAAACTCCTGCCGCCATATTGGTAATACAGGAGATGCCAATTACCTTTAAACCCATATGGTTGGCCACCAGCACCTCGGGCACAGTGGACATCCCCACTGCATCGGCTCCAATCCGTCTCAGATACCTTATTTCAGCCGGTGTCTCATAATTGGGGCCCATAACAGCAGCATAGACCCCACGGCGGGTTATTAAACCCTGCTGGCGGGCACAGTCCTCAGCCCTGGAGATCAGCTCCTCCGGATAGGCAGTGGTCATGTCAGGAAAGCGAGGACCCCACTCCCTGATGTTGGGACCCCGCAGAGGGTTATCTCCCATCAGATTGATATGGTCCCTGATCAACATCAAATCCCCCACCTGGAAACTGCGGTTAATACCACCGGCAGCATTGGTGATCACCAGGTGCTTAACCCCCATCAGGGCCATTACCCTGACCGGAAGTGTTACCTGCATCAAATCATAGCCCTCATAGCAATGGAAACGACCCTGCATGGCCACCAGCTCTTCACCCTCTGCTGCCAGCCTGCCAAAGACCAGCTCCCCCTTATGACCGATGGCAGTTGATAGGGGGAAGTTTGGTATCTGCTGGTAGGGAATACGGGTGGTATCCTCCATCTCATCAGCCAAAATCCCAAGCCCTGAACCAAGGATCAGGCCAATCCGGGGAGACTTTTTTGCCTCCCCCTGAAGATACTCCAGAGCCTCCTCCACCCTTCTTTTTTCCTTCATCTGCTCTCATCCTTCCTTAATCGTGGTACAAGACTGCTTCCAGGCCCCTGATAATCTACTGCCATCAACCCTGCTACTGTAGCTGCCAGCTGGGCAAAAGTATCACCTGTGCCCAGGTTTATTCCCTTCTTTAAGCCCGGGCCAGCAGCAAGCAGCGGTACATACTCTCTGGTATGATCTGTTCCCGGATGGGTGGGATCACAGCCATGATCAGTAGTTAAAAAGAGGTGTGGCCCCTGATCTTCTTCAAGAAAGTTGAATAGACGCCCCAGAAAGGAATCGAATTCAACCAGGGCTTCTGCATAACCCTCGGGGTCATTACGGTGACCGTACAGCATATCGAACTCCACTAAATTGGCAAAAACCAGGCCCTCTCCCCCACTCTCCAGCTCAGACCATATCTCCTCCATGGCTTTAAGATTGGCAACTGTTGAAAAGCTCTCAGTTATCCCCTGACCGGCAAATATATTCTCGATCTTACCAATGGCCTTGACCCTAATCCCGGCAGCTGAAAGAGTATCCAGCAGAGTGGTTCCAGGTGGGGGGAGGGAGTAATCCCTCCTCCCCTCAGTGCGCTGGAAGGAACCGGGCTGGCCCACAAAGGGACGGGCAATCACCCGGCCCACAGCATGTTCTCCCTGTAAAAGCTCTCTCGCCTTCTCACAGACCGAATAAAGCTCCCCGGGACTGATTACATCCTCATGGCCGGCAAGCTGGAAAACACTGTCAGCTGAGGTATAGAGAATCAGCCTGCCTGTCTGAAGGTGTTCCGGTCCCAGTTCTTCAATAATCTCAGTCCCGGAGGCAGCCTTATTGCCCAGTACACCATAACCGGTAGCCTCCTTAAAGCTGGAAATAACCTGCTCAGGAAAGCCATCCGGATAAACCGGGAAGGGCCTGTCCAGAATCAGTCCAGTCAGCTCCCAGTGGCCACTGGTGGTATCCTTACCCGGTGAAGCAGACTTCATCCTGCCCCAGGACCCAATAAAGTCTATCCCTGTAGTCGAAGTGGGGTAATTAACCAGTTCTCTAAGGCCCATAGACTCCAGGTGAGGGAGGTTAATACCCCCCACAGCCTCTGCCACGTGCAGCAGGGTATTGCTACCCTGATCTCCATAGGAGGCAGCATCGGGCTGAGCCCCCACCCCTAAGCTGTCCAGTACTATTACTAATACCCGGTCCTCTCTCATCAAAACCTCTTCCTTTCAGTTCTTTACAGTACTTCCTCCAGAGGAGTATATTCCAGTCCATGTGCCTCAGCCACAGGCTGATAGGTCACATGCCCCGCCAGGGTATTAACACCAGGAACCAGTGCTGGATCCCCTTTAATTGCCTTCTCATAACCCAG
This sequence comes from uncultured Clostridia bacterium, assembly GCA_964641385.1. Lineage (GTDB taxonomy): Bacteria > Bacillota > Halanaerobiia > CAZXKH01 > CAZXKH01 > CAZXKH01. The sequence continues at coordinate 2,488 of CAZXKH010000095.1, forward strand.
ATCAGCCAGTCTTACCAGATAGGGCAGAGTGCAGTTTGTCAGGGCAAAGGTAGAGGTCCGGGCCACAGCACCAGGCATATTGGCCACTGAGTAGTGGATTACTCCCTCAGAAACAAAGATGGGATCACTGTGGGTGGTGGGATAAGTAGTCTCAATACATCCTCCCTGATCAATGGCCACATCCACTACCACTGAACCCTCTCTCATCTGGCTGATCATCTCTCTGGTAACAATGTTGGGTGCCTTGGCCCCGGGGATCAATACAGCCCCAATTACCAGGTCAGCATCCTTTACCTCTTCAGCAACTACCGAGGGGTTGGACATAATGGTCTCAATCTGACCCAGGAAGATATCATCTAGTTCTCTCAGTCTTCCGGCATCAATATCAAGGATGGTTACCCTGGCACCAAGGCCCAGAGCCATCTTGGCGGCATTGATTCCTACTGCACCACCACCAATTACAACCACCTTACCAGGGGCAACACCGGGCACTCCACCCAGCAGAACTCCTGCTCCACCCTGGGGCTTCTCCAGATAATGGGCTCCGGCCTGAGTGGCCAGCCTGCCTGCAACCTCACTCATGGGGGTCAGGAGGGGCAGTGATCCATCCTCCAGCTGAATGGTCTCATAGGCAATACCCACCACCTCTTTTTCTACCAGCATCTCGGTTAGCTCCTTTTCTGCCGCCAGATGCAGGTAAGTAAAGAGGATTTGGCCCTGCTGGAAATAGCCATACTCCTCAGGCAGGGGCTCCTTAACCTTTAATATTAAATCCGCCCTGGAAAAAATCTCCTCAGGGCCAGAGATTATTTCTCCCCCTACCTGCCGGTAGTCACTGTCTTTAATCCCGCTTCCAACTCCAGCTTCCTGCTGGACAAGTACCTGATGACCCTTTCCCTTCAGTGTCTCTGTTCCTGCCGGGGTGATGGCCACCCTGTTTTCATTATCCTTGATCTCTTTCGGTACCCCGATAATCATTTTCAGCAAACCCCTCTCTTTGTTATATAGTAAGCCTGTCCAACACTGAGAACATTATAGAATCAGTCTGCTTACAACCTCCAGCAAAAAGGGTGATACCAGGGCCTCAATTAATGAAGCCAGTAAAAGAAAGGTGCTCAGTGCCAGAAAGACAGTGGTGTAACCCAGAAGATTTTCCAAATAATTGAGCCTCCTCCCTCCAGCCAGCTTCCTGACCATCATCAGGGCAAAGGAGGCACCGGTTACAGCAGCAGTAATGGTTACGGGAATAATTATCAGCTGATGGGGAGCCAGTGCCGCCAGGGCAAAGAAAACTCCAGAAAGGAAGAGCTCATGAATTAAAAAACCAACTGTAAAACCAAGCACAAAACCCCGCAGAAAGAGCAGCAGCATGATCAGAGGGCTTCCCACCACACTTAACCCCAGAAACCAGATCATAGCCAGGTTAACCAGGTGATCAAAGGCCAGGCCCTTAAGGAGTGACAGGGAATCCGGCAGGGGTGCACCCTCCAGTCCCTGAAATAGTGTGCTCAGCTCATCTACAAGTACCCCCCGCTGTGAGGGAGGCAGATTAACAAGTGCCACCACCCCAAAGACCGATCCCAGAGCAAAGATAATAATGAAAAATAAAAAGAGACTTAAACGATTAAAGAAGAGATCTTTAAACCTTAGGATCATCCCCATCCCCCCGAAAAGGCAGCTACCACCTATAGAATAACTATGCTCCCTTCTCCGAGGATATACCCCTACTGCCCCTTAGTTACACTTCCGTAATGGCCACCCCCTCCAGCCTCCAGCTGCAGCCTGTTCTGGCGGGCCAGCAGGATTTTTTCGGCAATATTTCTTCCCACCACCTCCACCAGCTCCTCCAGCTGAGCCTCACGCAGAACCCTCAGCTCACTGCCAAAGGCTTTAATTAACTTCTCAATTCTCTTCTTTCCCAGTCCGGGTATGTATTCCAGTGGCAGCTGGTAATAATAGGAGGGGTTTTCTCCAGGCTCACCCTCCTCCTCACCTGTCAGCTGGCTGATGCGATCAAGAACCCCCAGGGTTATCGAATGTTTGTCATCCTCGGGGCAGAATAACACCGGTGGCTGATGTGAGGAGCAGGCCCTCTGGCATTGATGGCAGAAAGTACGGTGGTACTTTCCCAGTCTGGGATCAAGGCCATAATTAGCCACAACCCTGCGCTGGCCCATACCGCGACAGGCCAGCAAGAGCTCTTTAAAGTTAAGTTCACGCATCCTGATCAGGTTGTACTCCCGTCCTATCTTTTCCGGTGAATGGGCATCCGAGTTACTGAGAAAGGTGATCCCCCCAAGCTCCAAAAACCTGGAGGCAAGCTCTGTATCAGCACTAAGACCCAGCTCCAGCATCTCAATCCTCCCTTCAAAATCAGGTAACAGCTGCTGCAGAGAGGAGGCACAGCTGCCATAGACACTCTTAAAGGGAGTAAAGGCATGAGCCGGAAAGAAGACCCCCTGATGCTCTGAGACCAGCTGAGATAGCTGCTCACCACTCAGATTGGCCTTCTGTGAACTGAGATTAATGTTGGTGATGTGTACAGAAAGAGCATTACTAAAGGCCCTGATCTGCTCCAGATAGGGGAAGAAGGCCAGATAATGGGCCACCCCCTCTGCCTCAGTAGCCTCCACCTCACTGCCTAAAAAAATTACCTCCCCTCCAGGGGTAACCAGTCCACCACCATCCTGTTCCTTAAGCTGTCCCCACTTGATCAATAGATCCAGATCCTCCAGCACCCGGGGCGAAGCAGCATCAACAATACCCACTGCATCCAGGCCCTTCCTCTGCATCCCACCATTAATAATCCCTTTGATATTCAAACGGGGTGAAGCAGTAATCTTGACCGGTGCTCCCCTTAATGAAGCCCCCAGATGGACATGGAGATCAAGGCTGTATTCCTTCATCCTCTCTCCTCCTCCAGAAAGAAATAAAGGAGGCCCAGGATGGTCTTGCCATCCTGAAAGGCATCACTCTTCAACATCCTGTAAACCTCTTCACCGGGTAGAGCAAGAACCCTGATCTCCTCACCTATCTCCGTCTCCTGCTCACCTGCCTGAAGCTCCCGGGCCAGAAAGAGATGGATCTCTTCATTGGAATAACCGGGACTGGTATGAAAGGAGAAGAGCTTCTCCCAGCTCTTAGCCCGGTAGCCTGTCTCCTCCTTCAGTTCTCGTTTGGCCGTTGTTAGTGGATCTTCACCCTCTTCACTGGTACCGGCAGGCAGCTCCAGAATCTCCTGCCCCAGGGCATAACGGTACTGGCTAACAAAGATAATCTCTCCAGCCTGATTGACCGGCAAAACAGTAACCGCACCGGGGTGTTCTACCACCTCACGCCTGGATGTTCCACCCTCAGCCAGAGAGACCTTATCAACTTTAAGTTTAAGCAGCTGACCATCAAACTCAACCCTGCTCTCTATTCTCTTCTCCATATCGATTTCCGGGACCAAAATGAAATGTAAATCCAGCTGCCCGGTCTTACTTCCCCCTTCCAAAAAGAAGATTTATGTACATGACGATAATGAGATCCTGTTCAAAGAATAATCTCCCTGCCCCTACTGGCAGCTTCCCTCAAAAAAGGCCTGAGCGAAGGAAAGATTATTCTCCTCTACACCTGTATCTGCAAGCTATTATCATCTCTTAGAGCTGGCATCAATAATAGCATTCTCTGATGAGTTGCCTTAAAAGATATGTACCTTCACTATCCCCGGCAAATTAGGCCCTAACTTCAATTAACAGCAGGCCTGAGGATCATCACACTTAATCAAAAGTTTTGCCTGCTCCCTGTGGTTTACGAATTTCCTTAGTTGTTCCCTGGCCCTTGTAAGAAAGGCTCTTACACTGCTATTCTCTGCTCTTAACCCACTGCTCTTTTTCTCTTTTGTCTGAAAAAAACATTAATAAAAGCCTTACAGAACAATCTACTTCAGTACAGCAAAATGATAGGGCAGTACTACATTAATATCCTGCACACCGCAAATCACCATTAATATATAAAGCAAGGTGATTTATCTGCAAAAAAAACCTGCAGGCAGATTTCCTGCCAGAAGCTCTTTTAAAGATCCCCTCTGGCCTTAAGATCCATTACTGCCCTGCGGGCTGTAAGGACCGCAGCAAGAAAAAACTCGGGGATCTCCTCCAGGCCCCTTCCCATACTGTGGGGCCTAAGATTATACTTCTCCATCAGCCAACTGATATCCTCCTCTTCTTCCATAATTACCCGGTGTTTTTTTGTAATCTCTGCCTCCTCCAGCTGCTCTTTTAGAAGGTCTCCCTTCTTACCCTTAATGTTGGGAATAACCACCCGGGCCGGTTTTAGAGCCAGGCGGGAGAGCAGAGTCAGGCTGTGGTGGCTAATACCCCGGTGGCGAGGACGGGGATCGCTGAAATTAAGACGGGGAACAAAGTAAGTTCTCCCTCCCAGGATACCGGAGGCATTGATCACCTCAGCCAGCTCCACACCGCTGAAGCCAAGGCCGGTACCTGTGCCCACATGTCCGGGGCCCATGGAGACCAGGATCACCTCAGCCTTCAGGGCATAGGCTGCCGCCAGGAGCCCCGTATAGAGGTTTACCGCTTCCCGGTCTCCACCAAAGGCATGCCCGGCAGTAACAGTGGCCGCCAGGAGTCCCTGCTGTTGCAGGCGG
>CAZXKH010000096.1:0-6120 GCA_964641385.1 uncultured Clostridia bacterium
TAGATTGCTTCCCTCCTCCGAAGCTGCTGATAAAAACCCCTCCAGCACCTCAATCTCGGATGAAGTAAAACCCTGCTGATCAACAGGATGCTTAAGGGCAGATAGCAACCTGGAGAGATCATCACTCTCCATGGAGCACCACAAATCCTGCTCTGAGTCCTGAAGGGCTTCACCTGAGTAAGACTGATTAAGCATCTCAGTGATGGTTGAGCTTTCTGCTGTAAATAACTGCTTTAATTCTTCCTTAATCTCTGCTCTTCCTTTATCAAGGTCCAGTGTTCCGCTGCCTCCCTGACTGACTGCAAGCATTAATTCATTTAAGGCCAAGAGTTCCTTACTGGAGAGATCCTCCTGAACTCCATTCTGCCCCTTTATGAATTTCTGTTCCTGACCCAGGGGAGCATTCATTTTCTCTCCTGTTTTAAGGGTTAGAAATAGCTCCCGGGCAAAGGATGTACCTCCTTCACCACTCTTGATTGAGGAATTACTTCTGCTCTCAGTTGGGGTGACAGCATCTGCCAATAAATTAATCAGCTCAATAGTTATCACCTCCTTCATTTGTTAATATTTTGTCTGTAACCACCTCTTTGTCAATTATTCTTTCCTCTGGATAAATACCTTCAGCAGGACACCAACACACCGAAGTTTGATGCTGATAATCCTACCACCAAAAATCCAGAAGCTAAATTACATTTAAAAAACCTATCATCTATTTACTGGTCAAAGATCTCTCCCGAAATATTTGCTGCCCTGTCAGGGGGCAGATTACTGAGAATACCTGCTGCCTGTTCTGCATCAAGACCCATCATCAGGGGAACAAGTACCCTGTCTCCCAGATTCTCGAGAATGGCAGCAGCCCTTTCCGGATCCATATGGCCGTAAATATCGATCATCTTCTCCATCCGGTCCTCCTGAAAGGCCAGTGCCTCCTGCAGGGCATCAATCTCGTCCTCCAGGGACTGGTTCTCTTCTTCTGCAGCTGCAAGCTCCTCCTCCAGCTCCTGTATTCTAAACTGCATCTCTCTTTCACGGTCCTCTGCCTCTTCCAGTTCCTCTTCCAGGACCGAGATCTCCAGCTCCAGGTACTCTATCTCCTCATCAGCCTGCAAATAATCAGCAAATAAGGGCACTCTCAGCAACAGATTGGTTCCCATCTCTGCCAGATCAATAATCCCCACCAGGTTGAGAACCACCGTAGCACCAACAGCTAGAACGATAAAAATCAGAAAAAAGATCAGTATTTTCCTCACCTTTTATTCTCCTATCGGCTATTAATTCATCAGGGCTATTCCGAAAAAGCCTGTCTGGTGGTTACCAGATCATCTATCTCCTTTTGTTCCTCCCGCCGCAGGGCAGTTAGATACCTCTCCTGTCGTTTATTCTTCAAGCGGGAGAGGATCTCCTTCTTTTGTCTCTTCTGCAACCATTTCTCACGGGCACTCTCCATTCTTTCCTCAGACTTACTAACCTGCTCTTGCTGCTGGTTTATACATTCTCCCAGGTGATTCAGATAATTTAAATATAATTCTCTTCCCTTTAAGTCTATTCCCTGGCCGGGCTTAACCTCAGCCCCCTTAACACAATCGTTCTTTCTATCCTTTAGACCCTTTAACTTCTCCTCGGAGTCCAGATAATTGCGACGGCAGAGACCGAACTCTCTCATCTTCAGATCCTCTTCCCTCTCCCGTAAATCGAGGATTTTCTGGAGGGAAAACTTGAATCTCTTCATCCTTGCTCAGCCCCCAATCAAACCAGCTTTTTTAAGGTCTTAACTGTCTCTTCAAAGTTGCTCCGATCACCAACACTCTGTACCAGAAAGTTATTAATATGCTTAATCTTACTTAAGGCCCGATCAACGACGGGGTCACTCCCCTGCTGATAGGCTCCAATATCGATTAAATCCTTGGCCTCTCGGTAGGAGGCCACCAGCTTTATTAGTTCACCTGCCGCCTGTTGATGCTCCTGGGAGGTAATCTCAGGCATCAGGCGGCTGGTACTCTCCAGGATATCCACAGGCGGATAATGGTTGCGGGAAGCCAGTTCACGGGTGAGAACAATATGGCCATCAAGGATACCCCTCACTGTATCTGAGACCGGTTCATTAAAGTCATCTCCCTCCACCAGCACCGTATAAAGAGCAGTAAGAGTCCCCTGCTTGCTGTTTCCAGCTCTTTCCAGCAACCTGGGTATGGTGGCAAAGACAGAGGGGGGATAACCCCTGGTGGCAGGCGGTTCACCCACCGCCAGTCCCATCTCCCGCAGCGCATAGGCAAAACGGGTTAGTGAATCCATCATCAACAGCACATCAAGGCCCTGTTCACGAAAATACTCGGCAATGGCAGTGGTCACAAAGGCTCCCTTGACCCTGACCAGAGCAGGCTGATCCGAGGTGGCAACTACCACCACCGAACGCTTTCTGCCCTCCTCGCCAAGATCTGATTCTAGAAAATCAAGCACCTCACGTCCCCGCTCACCGATAAGACCAATGACATTGACATCAGCCCTGGTGTTGCGGGCAGCCATCCCCAAAAGAGTACTCTTGCCGACCCCACTACCGGAAAAGATGCCCAGTCGCTGGCCCTTACCACAGGTGAGAAGGCCATCGATGGACCTGACACCAAGCTGTACAGGCTCGGTTATTCTCTGCCTTTCCAGGGGATCAGGGGGGTTGTTTTCCACTTCAATGGTATCCATTCCCGGCTTTAGGCCCGGTTTGGTTTTGGGATTCCCCAGTCCATCAAGCACCTGCCCCAAAAGAGCCTCTCCCACCCTGATTTTAAGGGGTTCGCCACTGGCTACCACCTGACTGCCAGGAGCCACACCCTTCATCTCGCCCAGGGGCATTAACAGCACCCGGTTATCCTTGAAACCAACTGCCTCGGCCAGAATCTCCTTCCCCTCAGGAGGACAGATCTTACAGTACTCACCGATCTGCAGGTCAGGTCCCTGAGATTCAATAATCAATCCTATAATCTTTTTAATGCGGCCAAAATTACGGATGGAGGGCCTTTTTTTTACCTCTGAGAGCAGGGATGAGGGATCAAAATTAAACTCACTCACCTTCAACCACTTCCATCAGACCCTCTCGTATCCTTTCCAGCTGTGAGGAAAGGGAGGCATCTACACCACCCCGTGGACATTCAATAACTGTTCCCCCTGGCTCCAGCCTTTCATCAACTACAAACTCGATTCTCTTTAACCCCTCCAGGGACCCAAGCAGAAGCTTCTTATTCTCCCTCATCAGCTCCAGATCGTTCCAGTTAACCCTGATGGTTACCTCTTCCACCCCATTGAGAGAGATCAAAGCTTCTTTGGTGACATCCACCACCACTGAAGGATCAAGATCCACTTCCCGCTTTATGATTTCCCCGGCAATTCCCAGGGCCAGTTCTGTTATCCGTCGGGGGTACTCCCGTTCATAGGCTGTAAACTTATCTCTAACTTCCTGGAGGCAGCCATCCAGCCGGCCAAGAATATCTTCAGCCCTCTTTTCAAAGCTCTCACGGGCCTCTCTCAGCCCCTGTTGATAGCCCTCATTTTTACCCTCCTGGAATGAACTCTCCCTGATCTCTTCTGCCTCCTCCTTAGCTTTAGCCAGGATTGCTTCGGATTTTTCACTGGCCTCTACCAGCATGGCCTCAGCCAGCTCCTCCGGAGCAGGCGAGGGAGCACTCTCCTCCTCACTGGATTCCTCTTTTTCTTCAATCTTCTTTTCTGCAGCAGCTGCAGCAGAGGTCAAAAAATCCTGCAGGCTGATCTCACCTTCGATCAGGGCCTCCTTCCAGATCCTAGACAACGACTTCACCTCCGCCTCCACGGGCAATAATTATCTCTCCAGCATCCTCAAGGCGTCTGATCTCGTTTACAATGTTCTGCTGGGCCTCCTCTACCTCACGCAGGCGAACAGGCCCCATAAAATCAATATCCTCCTTCAGCATCTTGGCTGCCCGGTTGGACATATTGGTATATATTCTTTCACTGACCTCGTCACTTGAAGTTTTGAGAGCAAGGGTCAGGTCATCCATGCTTATTTCACGCAGTACCAGCTGGATTGTTCTGTCATCAAGCTGGACAATATCTTCGAAGACAAAGAGACGTTTCTTAATCTCATCGGCCAGCTCAGGATCCTGCTCACTGAGATCATCCAGTATCCTCTTTTCTGTTCCCCTGTCAACTGAATTAAGAATATTAACTATGGCTTCAATACCACCGGCTGAAGCATAATCATCAGTGGCAAAGGTTGACAGCTTGTCCTCCAGGATACGCTCCACTTCCTTGATTACATCCGGTGAGGTCTGATCCATGGTGGCGATCCTTTTGGCCACTTCAGCCTGCATCTCCGGTTCCAGGGAGGAAAGGACTATAGAAGACTGTTCCGGTGATAGATAGGCCATCACCAGAGCTATAGTCTGTGGGTGTTCGTTCTGAATAAAGTTCAGTAACTGCTCGGGATCGGTACGCCGAATAGAATCGAAGGGACGAACCTGAAGAGAGGCTGTCAGACGCTCAATAATCAGATCAGCCTGGTTAGAACCAAGAGCCTTTTCCAGAACATCACGGGCATACTCTATTCCACCCTTACTGATATAATCCTGGGCCAGACAGATCTGATGAAACTCATTAAGAACATCTTCCTTGGTTTCACTGTCCACCTTCTGCAGATTGGCAATTTCCAGAGTGAGATCCTCAATCTCATCCTCACTGAGATGTTTAAATATATCAGCTGAGAGCTGTGAACCCAGTGAAACTAGAAGAATGGCAGCCTTCTTTTTCCCATACAGGTTGGAAGCCACGGACAATTCCCCCTTGAAACTTTATTCCTCAATCAACCAGGTCTTCAGTAGCTGGGCCACCTCATCAGGTTTCTCCTTCACCAGTTCAGCTATTTCCTGCCGTATTCGCTGCTGCTCCCTCTCCTCAGGTGACATTTCATCCTCAGGCACAACCTCATCCAGTTCCTCACCCACTTCTTCTTCCTCCGGTTCCTCTTTTACTGTCTGCCTCCAGACAAAGATTAAACCGAAGAAGAGCAGAGCCCCCATACCCAGTAGCAATAGCATCCGGTTACGTTCCCTTGCCTGCTCTGCCTCCAGCATGGCCAATCTTTCTGCCTCCAGCTCCTCCTCCAGTGTGCGATCAAACTCAATGGAGCTAACGGAGATAGAATCGCCCCGGTCAGGATTGAAGCCAATAGCTGCTGCCACTGAATCTTCAATAGAAGCCATCTGTTGTGGAGTTAAATCCTGATCAATAAGTACCGCTACAGAGACCATCTCCACCTTACCGGGGGCAAAGCGATGCTCCTCTATCATTTCATTTATCTCATAATTAATTGTGCTCTCCATCCGCTCATACTCTGATTCCTGGCCCATATCCCCCACCCCCATATACTGGGGAATATTGGTTTCAGTTCCAGGCACTCCTTCTGCGGGGAGGGCAGTACCACTAAAGCTCTCCTCCAGAATCTGTTCCGACCTTTTAATGCCTTCATCATCAATAACAGGTTCAAAGGTCGTGCTTTGCACTGCCCGCTCATCAAAGTTTAGGGGGGCAGTAACCTGAACCACAACCTGGTCCGGTCCCAGAACCCTGCTCAGCATATTCTGAAGATCAAACTGCAGTGCCTGCTGATACTGTTTCTGGATCTCCATTTGACTGGTGGTCATTCCCAGCCTATCCAGGCCGTCAAACTGAAGGTCTCTGGAGAGCAGATTACCCATGGTATCAACTATGCTAACCCTCTTAGCATCAAGGCCTTCAACACTGCTGGCCACCAGATGAGCAATCGACTTGACCTGGGAACTGCTCAGTGAGGCACCACGGGCCAGCTGCAGCAATACCGAAGCTTCTGTGGGTTGATCATAGTCAAGATATAGACTCTGACGGGGAGCAGTAACCTGGACCCGAGCCATACGCACATCATCAAGGTGCATAATACTGCGGCTCAGTTCACCACTCAGAGCACGGTAAAAACTAATCTGGCGCTCAAACTCTGTCGTTCCCAGTCGTGTCTCATCAAAGAGTTCAAAACCGACGGTACCCCCTGCCGGAAGGCCCTGGCCGGCCAGATTAAGGCGTGCCCTGTGCACCGCTTCTGAGGGAACCATAACAGTCATCCTG
>CAZXKH010000096.1:6130-7061 GCA_964641385.1 uncultured Clostridia bacterium
CCCTCTCCTGCAGACGGTAGGAAATCTGCATTTCATCAAGTCCCTCGGTTATCTGTGAGGCGTCTTCAAGGGAGAGAGAACTAAAGAGAACCTCATAATCAGCCCTGCCAGTCATCAAACTTAACAACACCAGAGCCAACAAGATAGAAACAGCAACCATAATTATTATTATTTTTGCTTTTTTGTCCAGTTTGCCCCACAGGGTTGTAAACTCTTCCCTGTAGTGCTCCAGAGTTGAAGCCATAATTACACCTCAGATCAAAGGCTTAGAGCTGCATCCGGTTCAGTTCCTGATAACCCTGGACCAGTTTATTGCTGATGTTAACTGTCAGCTCCAGCCCGATACGGGCCTTTTCAGCAGCAACAATCACCTGGTGCAAATCCTCAACCTCACCCCGAACAAAGGCCTCAGAAAGATGGTCAGCCTCCTTCTGCAGCTTGTCTACATCCCTTAAGGCATTTCTTAGTACATCCTGAAAACCCTCTTTTGCTTCCGGTTTGCTGTCTGAAAAACTCTCCTGAGGAGCCATCAGCTCCATTGGTTTTGTTGGTAGCAGATCAAGTCTCATTGTTTTGGCCCTGGACTCCTGAGAAAGTCCAAAACGAGCCCTGCCTCCTTTCAGTTACAGATGATCATAAAAAAACAAAGAGGTATCCAGGAATAATTCCTGCTACCCCCTGCCTATCTCCAGCGCACTCTGGGCCATATTTTTTGCAGAATCCAGGGCTGTAACATTGGCCTCATAGGCCCTGCTGGCACCGATCATATCAACCATTTCAGCCACCAGATCAACATTGGGACGTTCCACATAACCATCCTCATTGGCCTCAGGATGATCGGGTTCATAGGTCAGCTTGGGTGGTGAAGGATCATGCCTAATACCTACAACTTCTACTCCCTGTCGCTGAGGCTGTTGAGGCATTAGGGACC
>CAZXKH010000097.1:0-5188 GCA_964641385.1 uncultured Clostridia bacterium
CATCCACCAGCAAACAAAGTTTGCAAGTGGACTTCTTGCAAATAATAAGTTAAAGGGGATGTATAAAACCTTCAGAGATGCCAATCAAGAGTTGATAGAAAAAAGAAGGGGGAAAGAATTTCCTTATTTTGATTTGCAGAGAAGTTACAGGGAGCAGGCCATTGAGGAGCTGCTTGATTCAATCTTCGAAGAGTTTATTGATATCTTTGATTAGGGCCTGTATCTCTGATTTAAAAAAAGGGAAGTAAACTTCAAGGCCATAATTTCCAGCAGGAGCAGGAGCCCATTTCTTTCATAATAATCTCATCGGGGCATATATATTAACCATGACCCTAAATCCGGTATCGGATTAGAGCAGAGGGGGTTGTCCTGGTGAGGGATTATATACGCCTGCGAGTTATAGAGGTTGCCAACTATATCTATGAAACCAAGGCCACGGTCAGAGAGGCGGCCAAAATCTTTGGTGTCAGCAAAAGCACCATTCATAAAGATGTTACAGAGAGGTTGATGGAGATCGATTCCAGGCTGGGGGAGAGAGTCAAGGAGGTACTGGAGTTTAATAAATCTGAGCGGCATCTAAGAGGTGGCGAGGCCACCCGGAAGAAGTATTTATTGGAGCAGGAAGATAATTAATAGCTGAGTAGGGAGAGTTTTCTAGCTGCAGGAGCTTAAAGAAATGAATTGCAAATAAAGAATAATTGGCACCATAAAAAGATGGGGCTTCCCGGCCGGGGATTCTTTTTAGATATGTAGCCTGAAGTAGCTTGTAAAGAATTTTTATCAGAATTCTTCTGGGGGATTGTTTTTCTAAGGGATATTATTTATGCTAAAAAAAAGGAAAACTGGTAGGGATCTCGAAATTATAATAAAATAGGAGTTAACTTGTTAGTAACCGGGGAGGCTGCAGAGACTTGGTGAATTTTTCTAGAAAGATAGGGGTAGATCTGGGAACAGCCAATGTACTTGTCTATGAAAAGAATAAAGGGATCGTTTTGAACGAGCCCTCTGTAGTGGCAATTAACACTGATACCAATAAGGTGCTGGCGGTAGGGAAGGAGGCTCAGCGTATGCTGGGTCGGACCCCCGGGAATATTATTGCCACCAGGCCCATGAAGGAGGGTGTTATTGCTGATTTTGGAATTGCTGAAAAAATGCTGGCTCATTTTATCAACCAGATCTGTGGCCGTCCCTTTTTCTTTAAACCTGAGATAATGGTCTGTGTTCCGGCCAGAGTCAATGAGGTGGAAAAGAGAGCTGTCCTGGAGGCTGCCGTCCAAATCGGTGTTCGAAAAACAGCTTTAATCGAGGAACCACTGGCAGCTGCAGTTGGTGCCGGCTTAATGATCAATGAGCCCTATGGCAATATGGTGATTGATATTGGGGGTGGAACTACGGATATTGCTGTTCTTTCTCTGGGGGGAATGGTGGTTAGTCGTTCCCTGAAGGTGGGTGGAGATAAACTGGATCAGGCTATCACCCGCTATATCAAGACAGTGCACAATCTATTGATTGGAGAGAGGACGGCGGAGAAGGTTAAGATTAGTATTGGTCATGTCAGTCCCGATGAGGATAACCTGGAGGAGATGTCTGTTAGGGGCCGGGACCTAATGACCGGATTACCCAAGAATGTTGATATCAATTCCATGGATGTTAATAGAGCCATAGAAGAACCCATTACAACTATTATCGATGCCATTAAACAGGTTCTGGAGGAGACTCCACCAGAACTGGCCTCTGATATTATCGATCGGGGCCTGATCTTAAGTGGTGGGGGTGCTATGCTGGCTGGCCTGGATAGCTTAATTAGCAAGGAGACAGGTGTCCCTGTTTTACTGGCTGATGATCCCTGTTCCTGTGTGGCCATTGGTACCGGACGAGCACTGGAGAATCTGGATCATCTGGAAGAAGGCCTGGTAACCTTTCCGGGCGGTAAGCATCAGGGAATTTAAACAATTAGTTAAATATAGTTATTGCATGATTGAAACCTTCTTTGCACATAATAGTAGATAAAGCTGAGTCTTTTTTCTGGAGAGAGGTGAGAGGTTATTTCCATTAGAGGACTGAAGTTAAACCTGTTGCTCTTTTTTTTGATCCTGCTGATACTTCCCGGACAGGTTGCAGGTCATGGGTTATATAGAAATGAAGAAGCTCCCTCTGTGATATCTCTGGATCGGGTACAGGAGGGTATGACCGGAATTGGGAAGACTGTAGTCAGGGGGCAGGAGGTAGAGACTTTCGACGTTGAGGTTTTAAGTCTAATCGACAATCAAAGGCCGGTGGACAAGCTGATTCTGATCAGGGTTAGTGGGGAGCTAATAGATGAGACAGGTGGTATTGCCTCAGGCATGAGTGGTAGCCCCATCTATATTGATGATCAGCTAATGGGGGCCATTGGCTATGGCTGGCAGCTGACAGACCATCGTTTAGGACTGGTAACTCCCATTGAAATGATGCTCGATCTCTGGGAGGAGGATGAAGTTTCATCCAATGAAATAATTGAACTGGAGGAAGAACTGAAGATTGAGGGCAGATATATACGGGGCCTGGAATTTCTTAAAGATGGTGATCAGCCGGAAAAGGGTGATGATTATCTGCAGGCCAGACCTGCTTCCACTCCGGTTTTGGTTGGTGGTCTGGGTGACAGAGGTCTTGAGCAGCTGGAGGGTCTCTTCCAGCAGCATAATTTAAAGCCTGTGCAGGGTGGTAGCTTGAGGGAGATGGAGTCTCTCTTCGAGCTGGAACCGGGAAGTGCCATTGCCATTCAGCTGGCCCGTGGTGATATTAATGTTTCGGCCATCGGCACCCTGACCTATCTTGATAAAAATCGGGTTCTTGGTTTTGGTCATCCCTTTATGCTGAGGGGTAATAGTAATTACCTGCTCTCAGGTGCCTATATCCATCATCTGGTTGATAGTCTGGATATGCCCTTTAAGATCGGTTCACCTACCAACCTGCTGGGTCTGGTAGATGTTGATCGTCAGGCTGGAGTCTCGGGCTGGCTTAACAGATATCCCCTAATTGTGCCCCTGCGCTCATGGGTTACTGATCTTGACCGAGAGACTAAAGAACGCAGCAATGTACAGATCGCCCGGGATGATGACTTTTTAACTTCCCTGGCCCTTGCTTCAGCTCTGGAATCAGTGGATCGCGCCATTGATCGGATTGGCAAGGGAACAGCCAATGTTCGACTGGAGCTAACCGGCCATGGGCTGCCAGAAAAAAAGTTAGTACGGGATAATATCTTCTATAGTTCGGTTGATATCGCCAGTGCTGCCATTAGAGAGCTGGGCGGTGTGCTGGATTTACTGATTTTCAATCCCTTCCGAGATGTAGAGCTGATCGATATCAAGCTTGATATTGAGGTAACAGAGGAGATAGAGATGGCTACCATTAAGGAGCTGACAGTCCTTAATGAGGAGGTTGCTCCCGGTGATCAGCTTGAGATCAGGGTTGTTATCCAGCCCTATCGCCAGCAGGAAGAGGAGATTGTGGTTGCCATCGATCTTCCAGAGGACATTTCCCATGGGATGGCAACTATCTCTGTTTTTGGTGGTGAGCATGCTGCATATTATGGATCAGATTATAATGATCAGGATCAGATGGAGAATGATGGTCATGCCATCACCTCTGACTTTAAAAGCCTGGAGGAAATCGTAGAAGCCTTTCTACAGCTGCCACAGAATAATGAACTCATGGTTGAGATCTGGCCCCAGTATCAGGGACCACCAATTAGAGAGGAAGAGGAGGCACCTTCGCCAGAGGAGAGGGAGGAAGATGAGGAGGATTATCACCTCGAGGATGATAATGAACGGGAGCTAACTGAGATAGCTACCACCGATTATTATTTAACGGGCAGGCTTTCTACCACTATTGATATTTTACCACCGGAGATTGAAAAGGAAGATGAGGAAGAAATTGATGTGGAGGAAGAAGAGGTAGCCAATGATCAGGAGTAGGGGGAGAATATGAACTAATATCGAGGAGGAACCTGAAATAGATCAATATCCCATCGGGTTACTCCTGATGGGGTTTGATTGATAATAGCCATGAACCTCCATTAATGCTTAAGTTGGAGAAAGATTGGCTATTTTTATTTATAAATATTAAACCGCCGGGCATCAAAGCAATAAATCTTCATAGAGGCAAAGGGGTTAAATGATAGCTATCACTGGATTATCTCATCATAACATTGACTTAAATTAATATCAACCTGTTAATCAGACTGGTGATCATATTCTTTTTTACGGTTTAAGGATCACTGCTTATTGGGGGCCCAGGAGGATATTTTTGCTGGCCCAGTAAACTGAGGTTGATGTTAAGCCTAGATGAAAAGGGCTGGGTGTATGGTTACAATTTTTTAAATTTGGTTGGGTTTCACAACCCTAATTTCCATGGTCTTCTGCTTGCAATCCACTGATAATTGTATTATTATTAGTCTAAGCAATAACCGGCCGGAGGGTTTATAGTGCAGATAAATACCCAGAGGACAAAACAGATAATTACATTAATTATTATAGCATTAATTTTCTTTTCCGGGTGGTTCATTATCACCCGCAGTGGGGAGCTTTTGGAAGAGCTGCAGGAAAGGCTGGTATCCCATGTCTACCGGGATCTGGCTCTTGAGCTGGACTGGGAGAGTGCCACAATCTTTCCTTTAAATCGCCTTGTTTTTCATAATTTATCGGCTACCACTGATCAGGGTACAGAGCTCTTTAAGACTCAGAGAATGGTGATTCATTTACATCTCTGGTCTCTAATCTCCGGTCAGAGTAGTCCCTTAGAGAGTGTTGAAGAAGTTGAAGTATATGGTTCTCACCTTCAGCTGGAGGAGGAGTTACTGAGGGATGTTGGGGATGGAGAATTAATGGAGGCCCTGGAGGGTATAATCAGTATCTCTGAGGGAGAAATACACTTTATCTCTAAGGGGCTTGGTGATCACAGGCTGCAGAAGTTAAATGGTCAGCTGGAGTTCTTCTCAGGCAGTCTGATGAAAATGGATCTTGAGGGTCTGCTTTTACTGGAATCTGAAGAGGGTGTACCCATGGTTTTAGAAGGTAAGCTGGAGGATGAAGAGGTAGATTTTAACCTTTCCCTCTCCCATGTGCCCCTTACTATCTTTGCTGATTATACTGATCAGCTGCCCCTGGAGTTGAGTTCGGGATTTGCGGAGCTTGAGCTGGAATATGAG